>JAJYKO010000933.1 GCA_021788565.1 Chloroflexota bacterium | reverse complement strand
CAATCTCGTGGATAGGTAGTGTTTTCGCTAAGCTAAATCCGGCTCTCCCGCAGTTGGTGTGATCGTGGGTAAACCGCCAGTAGTGGATGGTGACGGGTTCCACGACACGATGCTATTCAGTTCACCACGATGATGTCGGGCGCACCATGCCTCAGTCAAAGACATTGGCCCAGGTGTTCGATGTTGGGCCTAACCAATCCGTTTGCGGCGCCACTCGGCAACGTTGGCGGCGAGAGCCTTCGTTCGGTCGAGGAGCGGACCCGACGTTGGGTTGACGCCAAAATGGTCGCTTAGCATTTCGTTGAGGAAAGCCACTATCTCCTCTTGAGTAGCATCACGGCGAAGCAGATTAGTCAAGGGGTCTATCACACAGTCGTATTCGTCGTGTGCATGGGCTCGGACGTCAGCGACCCCGAGGGGGTCCCACTCGAACAGCAGGTCACGCAGTTCTCGCCACCTGTCTACTTGACCTCGCTTGGGCACAGAGGAACTCCAGCTTCAGTTCATTCGGCGCCGCAAGCGGCGATGTCCATAGTCTACTTCTTCCAGGGATGGGAGAAGAAGGCGCGTTTTGGGCCAGGACCCTGAGTCGCAAGAGATCGAAATTGGACCTGCCGTACCCCTGGCGTTTGATCAGCTTCACCCTGTTGACGTGGCCCTCCAGTATGCCATTCGACCAGGGCAGCACGAAGGCGGCCTCGACCGCCGCCCAGTCGGCCTCGATCCCGTTGGCAAGGGCGATGAAGGTGGGGATGTTGCTCACGGCAGCGTCGCCGAGCCAGCGATGCAAGGCTGGCAGATCACGATCCTTTAGGAGCCCTCGGAACCGCTGAACCAGGTCGTAGCCGAGAGTTAGGGCGTCATCCTGGGCCAGCAGCTTCTTCAGCAGCACCCCTTCGTCAGCCTTCAGCTTCTCCGGTGGCTTCAGGCAGAGCCACCTCATCGACAGCCGCTTGGTTAACCGCCTCACCCTCTTCCGCTCCTTCCTTGGCAGCTTCGGCTTCTTTGGTCCTCGCCATGGCTGAACCGCCTGGCAGAGGAGGGAGCGGCTCCCCAGGTAGCCCTTAGCCTGGATCTCACGGAAGAGTTGGGCGACATTGGTGCAGCCCTGCTGCCAGCGATCCTGGAGGTAGTCAACGTACGGAGCCAGGGTCGGGGAGGAGAGCCCTCCAGGCCGAGGAGGTCTGGGCGTGTAGCGGGGAGGCACGGGAGTGGCGATCATCTTTCGGACAGTCTGCCGCGACATCCCCATATCTCGGGCGATCTGACGGATGCCAGTCCCCGCTCCTCGAAACGCCCTCACCTGCTCCCACTTGGCCCTCCTCGCCTCCCTCCGCTCCGCCTGGTAGCGTTTCGTCGCGCTCAGCGGACGCTCCGGCTGTACCACCTCCTCTACGGGCCGAATCTCGCACGGCTCTCCAGTGTTTGCATCCTCTTGGGGCTCTGCTTCCTTGATGTCTAGCCTTCGGCCACGTAGCATCCCGTCCAGAGCCTCGCTGACGTTCTTGAGGAGGTGGAAGCGGTCGGCCACCTGGATGGCACTAGGTGCCCCAGAAGAGGCTCCTTCCGCATATGCACCGGAACGATCCCGAGAGATCACCTCGACTCCTGGATGCTCCTTTAGCCAGTTGGAGAGGGTTTCGGCGTCTCGCTCCTTGAGGAGATCAACAGGACGGTGGGTCTCCAGATCGATGAGGAGGGTAGCGTATGAATGGCGGCGACGGAGGGCGAGATCGTCTACTCCCAGCACCCTCGGAGTGGATACAGGTGGAATATCGAGGCGGCGGATCAGTCGGAGGAGGGTGTCCGGGCTGACGGGCAAGCCGACTGCCGAGCACCGCCTCACTCCCTCCTCTCCGCCTAGCGAGAGAGCCATCTCCAGCAGGAGGTCGGTCGCCTCTTTGGTCCGGCGGGCAAGCCTGGGCAGGTTCGGCCCGAAGTCCTCGGCGAAGGTGCATCGAGGACAGGCGTCGTTCATACAGCGGAACCGGCGAACGGTCACTCTGAGTCGGGCTTTCCGCCCTCGCCAGGGTAGGTCCATGGGACGGCGGATGTAGCAGGCGTGAACACGGGAACTCGGAGTCTGGCAAGACGGACAATTGGCAACGGCGGACAGTCCCTCCGCGTCAAGGACGACGCCCGAACCATCGAGCCTGATTCTGATGATGCCGAGGTTGTATGTGGAGGAGTATGAATGATCGATGTTGGGTTCCTGAGAGAAGCTGTGTACCTTTCCAGGATCTTACACCACGATCACACCAACTGCGGGAGAACCACAATTCGCTTGACGAACACATGACCATTCCCCCTCGTGAAACGCAGGCACGCATCGCGGATGTGCTGTCTGGCTATGACTCCCTTATAGAGAACAACCGCCGTCGGACGGAGTTGCTTGAGGAGGCAGCACGGCAGCTATACCGGGAGTGGTTCGTCCGGCTGCGGTTCCCCGGCAGCGAGCACACGCCAATGAGGAGTGGTGCGCCGGAGGGATGGAAACGAGAGCGCATCGAAGAGGTGACGACCTTCCTAAGCCGTGGCATTGCACCACAATACGATGATGTTGCCGAGAGCCTCGTCATCAACCAACGGTGCATCCGCAGCGGAAGGCTGGACTTATCGCTGGCACGTCGGCAGGCTCGAGAATTCAAGTCCGATCTGCAGCTTCGCCCCGGCGATGTGCTGGTCAACTCGACTGGAGAGGGAACTCTCGGGCGTGTGGCCCAAGTCAGGGCACCTATTCCCAACTGCACAGTCGATACACATATCACCATAGTTCGCCCGAAGCCTAATGTAGGAACGCACTACTTCGGCATGAGCGTGATGGAATGGGAACCTCGGTTTGCAACGATGGGCCGTGGTGCAACCGGCCAGACCGAGCTGTCGCGAGGGCAGATCGGTGATGCAGTTGTCCCAGTGCCTCCACGAGGCCTCATCGAGCTGTTCGAAGACCTGGCTGGGCCGATGTTTCAACAAATGACGAACCTGAATGACCAGAATCTTAGGCTCCGCGCTGCCCGCGACCTGTTGCTGCCACGGCTGATGAGCGGGGAGATAGAGGTGCGAGCGGCAGGGTGCGAGTATACTCGATCGACTCCGAAATGGGTATAATGAATCCATGAAGAAGACCACCCTGGAATTCGATGAAGAGCTATACGACAGAACGCGAGAGGCCCTCGGGACCAGCGGGTTGAAGG
>JAJYKO010000032.1 GCA_021788565.1 Chloroflexota bacterium | reverse complement strand
CTCTGCTGTCTACGAGCCGCTGGCACGTTCAGGCGGTGGTAACATACTTGCAGGGTGTATCCGCATCCGCTACGCGGTGAGTGCGGGAACGCAAGGAGTAGACATTGGAGAAGAGAACCATTGCGCTTGTAGCGCACGATAATAAGAAGACTGACCTGCTGGAGTGGGCGAAATACAATCGCGAGGTGCTGGCCGAGCACAACTTGTGTGCGACGGGAACGACTGGTCAACTGCTCGAGGAGATATTGGACATTCCCGTCAGCAAGTTCCAGAGCGGCCCTCTTGGTGGGGACCAGCAAATAGGGGCGAAGATCGCGGAGGGAGAGATCGACTGTCTGATCTTCTTCTGGGATCCACTGGAGCCACAACCGCATGATCCCGATGTAAGGGCGCTTTTACGGATATCCGTGGTCTGGAACATCCCCGTGGCCTGTAATCGAGCATCAGCGGACTACATCGTGTCATCACCTCTGATGTCCGAGCCGTACGAGCGTACCCTTCCGGATTATACAGACTACCTGCACCGGGTGACCACACCTGCTGCCGCTGCCGTTGTTCCCGGCATCGATGAACCGGCGCTTTCTCTGTAAATACTACGCTCGCGTTCAGGTTAGCTTGGCATCTAGAAGTGGGCCTCGAGGACAGCGCTGTCGGCCGATTGGACAGCCGCATGCGTTGAAACGGTGCCGTATAATCGCCGGCTTTAGGGCTGGGGCCGGCTAATGTCGCGGTTACAGGTCCGTGTTATGCACTGGACGCTCGGAGCCACACTGCGGGAGAAGAAGTATGACTCCGCGGACATCAGCACCGAACTCACCAAGGAAGGTACCAGCTTCGATATATACCGGCACGGGGATACTGCCGCTTCTGTTGCTCGCGGCGCTTCTCTTGACTTCCTGTCAGCAGGAACGGGGTTCTGGAATTCCGCTCCCTACCCTCATACCAACCGCGGGGGCCGCCGTTCCCCCGGCTACGCCTGAGCCCACCATAGCGCCGCGGCCCACGGTCGCTGCGGCGCCTACGCCGCGGGGTACGGAGGTTCCTGCCCTTGTGCCGCCCACGCTGGCCGCAGGTGCGCCTTTCGCGTTTTACGTGCCCATAGAGCCGGCCAACGTCATAGCGGTCCAGGGGGTGGCTCATGCCAGCTTGAATGGAGCCGTCAAGTTGGTCTGGTCGATCCTTGGAAACTCACTGGCTGTGGAAACCCAGTCCGGAGTCTCTTTGCTTGACGCCAGCACTCTCTCAACAGTGGGCATCACCACTCCGGCCCCGCCCTCAAAAGTCCTCGACTTCTCGGCAGACGGCAATACTATCGCGATAGGAGGAAGCCAGAATCAGGTGGAGCTGGCCAGCCTGAGATCCGGCAAGCTTCTGCGCACCCTCCGTCCAGGGGTGCAGTTTACAGAAGGCATCTTTTCGCCGGACGGTCAGATTTTCGCCGTCGCCCCGATGAGCGAGATCGCTGCGAGCCTGTGGGATACCTTCACAGGGCAGCAGATCAAGAAGCTAACCGGATTCAAGACAGCGGCGCCGGTCTATGGCTTTACCTTCGGGTCTTACGGGCGCACGCTGATCTGGCGGGCTCGTGCCACGGTTCAGCTTCAGGACGTATCAACTGGCCGTCTGAGTCCGGTGTTCAGCCACGACAACTTCGTCAGCGCGACAGCCCTGACCCCGGACGGCAGGATTCTGGCGACCGCCGTCGCGAGCAGATCTGGTAACCAGGTCATTGGGACCATAAAACTGTGGGATGCCGCAAGCGGCAAGGAGTTGGCGACCTTGATCCAGAACAATGGGTTGGCGAGGCAGGTCGATTTCTCCCCCGATGGAAGGCTCCTTGCCGCGGGCTCTGGCCCCACCATAGAGTTGTGGGACGTGACTCGGCGGCAGATGATCACCACACTCCTGGGTCACACGGACGTCGTGAGCCTGGTCGCCTTCTCGCCCGACGGCACCGCCATCGCCTCCGCAGCCGACGACGAGACAGTGCGCCTTTGGCGGCTCCCGCCGTCGGATTGAAGCGAGACAGGGTAGAGCTCGATCACTAGCTTTTCCTTGCTCGTTCACAGCTTCTTCACAGCCCGATGCTATAATTTGAACCAGCGTCTAGTTTCCGTCTATTCTCATGGAGAAATCAGTGCCGAAGGCCACGATTCTGGTTGTCGAAGACGAGCCGAAGATCACCGAATTGCTGAAGCTGTACCTGGAGCGAGAAAGCTACCAGGTGATCGCGGTGGCCAGTGGCGAGCTTGCTCTTACTTCCTTCCACGAGAGAACGCTGGATCTTGTGCTGCTCGATATCAATCTCCCCGAAGTGGACGGGCTGGAAGTCTGCCGGCGAATTCGAAGGGAATCCGGCCTGCCCATCATCATGCTGACGGCCCGCGACGAGGAATCCGACAAGCTGATCGGCTTGGAACTGGGCGCCGACGACTACATCACCAAGCCCTTCAGCCCCAGAGAGGTGGTGGCTCGAGTGAGGGCGGTGCTTCGCAGGTCCGGGGCTGGTTCCGCACTGCCTCAACAGGCACAGGAGATCGTGAGGGCGGGCGAGTTGGTCCTGGACTCTGAGCGCCACGATGTGCGCCGTGGTGGTGTGACGTTGGACCTCACCCCGACAGAGTTCCGGCTGCTGGAAGTGCTGATGCGAAACCCGGGTCGCGTGTACAGCCGGCTGCAACTGCTGGACCTGGTGCAGGGAGAGGCTTTCGAGGGTTACGAGCGCACCGTAGACGCCCACGTAAAAAATCTACGATCAAAGATCGAACCGGACCCTCAGCGCCCAACTCGAGTGTTGACCGTCTACGGGGTCGGATACAAGTTTGCCGAGCAGGCCGATGCATAGCATGGCCTTCAAATTGGCCGCCGGCTTCGCGGCCGTTGCCCTGGTTGGAGTGCTGATAGGCAGCTTCATTGCCGACCGGATGACCACCACCGAATTTGGGAACTATTTGGAAGGCACGGTCACTCAGGAGCAGAGGGCGGCCGACTACCTGGGCTACCGCTACAGCTCAGGGGGCGGGTGGCAGGCGGTGACGTCCATCACGCCGACCCTCGCGCTGTGGCTGGGTCAGAGAGTAGTTGTCTCTGATGGCTCTAGCAGGACGGTAGTCGACTCAGCCGGCCGCATAGTGCCGAACACCATCTTCGCCAGCCCGCCATCGGTCCAGTCGCTTCCCATCGACGCTGACGGCAAGTCGATCGGCACCCTCTATCTTCTTCCGGAGAGCCAAACAGCGAGCGGGCCCGTGGGCGGAATGATGGGTAGGACGGGTATGATGGGGCCGGGATCCGCATACGGCGCCGGAATGATGGGGCAACAGTACGGTCCGGCCACGATCGACATGCTGAAGCAGATGGTGGCGCTCGCCGGCAGCCCTGAGAGCCGCTTCTTGCAGGCCGTTCAGCACGCCCTCTGGATGGCGGGTGGCATCGCACTGATCGTCGCGGTGCTGCTGGGGCTGGCCATCAGCCGCCAGATCACCGCACCTCTCCAGCGAATCACCTCGGCAGCCCGACGGGTGGCAGGCGGCGACTTCTCCCAGCAGGTGGAGGTCAAGTCGAGGGACGAGTTGGCCACCCTGGCAGAGGCTTTTAACACCATGGCGTCGACCCTCGCTCGCGACGAGCAGCAGCGAAAGCGGCTTCTCAGCGACATCGCCCACGAGCTGAGGACACCCCTTTCGATCGTTCAGGGAAACCTGGAGGCAATGGTGGATGGGGTGGTCGAAGCGACTCCACAGCGTTTGACCTCTATACGGGAGGAGGTCCTACTTCTGAATCGGCTCGTAACAGACCTCAGGGACATCTCAGTGGCCGAATCCGGCCATCTTCAACTGCATCTAGAGCCTGTGGACGTAGGCGGTCTGATCCAGGCGGCGGCATCTGTAGCGCAGGCAGAGGCGGAAGGTCGCGGAATTGAGGTCGTGGCCCACCTGGCGGAAAAGCTGCCGTTGGTGGCGGCCGACGCCGACCGGGTGGCCCAGGTGTTGCGGAACCTTCTGAGCAACGCCCTTCGATATACGCCTCCGGGTGGAGTTATCACCCTCGCGGCGACGACGACCAATGAGCAGCCATCTGAGAGCTATCAGCCGTCAGTCATCAGCCCCCAGCTGGCCCGAGGGCAGTCCGCCCTCCGTCCCCCGACACCATTTGTTCTGGTGACCGTCACGGACACGGGCTCGGGGATCCCTCCATCGGACCTGCGCAACATTTTCGACCGCTTCTACCGTGTCGACAAATCGAGGGCGAGGGCCAGCGGTGGCACAGGGCTAGGCCTCGCTGTGGCGAAGCAGCTGGTAGAGGCGCAGGGCGGACGAATCTGGGCTGAAAGCGAACCTGGCAAGGGCTCGACTTTCCGGTTCACCCTGCCCCTGGCCGCGCCGCGAGCGGTTCATCGGCTCTAGTTCCCAGATACCCAGGCCTCGTTCAGCCTGCCTGGCTATGCCCTGCTTCTGTGCTGGCGGGCGTGACAAAGATTGCCAGCTGCCTGAGCGTCTCGTCTCCGGCGCACTCGTGCCTGTGAACCTCGCCCGCGGGAATGTAGATCACGTCGCCCCCTCTGAGGTGGTGCTGGTCTCCGTTGCTCCCAACAAAGAGGGCCTCCCCGTCCAGCACATAAACAATCTGGTCGGTATCGTGCATGTGATCGGCTGTTGCCGAGCCGCTTGGCAAGGCGACCTCGGTAATGCTGAGGTTCGCCATGCCGGCATCCGGACTCATGTACTGCCGAATCGTTGCCGGAGGCTCCACCTTCGCCGTGATTTCACTACCAAACACAACTCGCATAGTACGGTGCCCTCCATACCCCTCTACCTATTGCAGTACGCCGTCTATAATCTCACAATTGGTGCGGGGAATCCCACATCGCTGGAAGGAGGCACACCGTGTACAGTCGAATCTTGTTACCGCTTGATGGATCGAAGCTGGCGGAGGCCGCACTTCATCACGCTTCAGCGATGGCAAGCCGCTTTCAGGCAAGCCTGCTGCTGCTGCAAGTTGTGACACCGGCCACGTTCGCGGCTACAATGGATTCTTTTTCCGCTTCGCCCGCCGAATTAACGCTCGCGGCGGAAGCAGAGGAGATCAGCGAGAGCAGCGCCGAGGAATATCTGGCCGAAGTTGCCCGTCGTCCTGAACTGAAGGGCATTCCCGTACAGACTGAGGTGGTCGAGGGCCTGGCAGCCGAAGAGATCATCAGCATAGCCAAGGCCAGTGACATAGACCTGATCGTCATGTCCACCCACGGCCGATCAGGCATCCGCCGGCTGGTGTTTGGAAGTGTGGCGGATCAGGTCCTGAGGGAGGCCGGCCTGCCGATCCTGTTGATCCGGCCGATGGCCCAACATGGCGAGTCGACTCCCGATGGAAATGCGAGTTGAGCGAGCGAGACAGCGACGACTACGTCAGGCGGGAGGCAGGTATCCTGCTGCACCTCACATCCCTTCCGGGGCCTCACGGCATTGGGGACCTGGGCTCGGGCGCTCTGGGCTTCGTGGACTTCCTGGAGTCGGCGGGTCAGAGGCTGTGGCAGATCTTGCCGATCACCCCTCTCGGCCACGGCAACTCCCCGTACGCGTCCCCTTCCGCCATGGCCAGCAACCCGCTGCTCATCTCTCTGGATCTACTTGCAAACGAGGGACTGCTCGCGCCCGAGGATCTGGCCGGCGCTGAGGCCTTCCCATCAGATCGCGTGGACTACGGCCCGGTTACCGCCTTCAAGTTGGACAAGCTGAAGAAGGCACACCGGAGCTTCGTTAGTGATGCTTCGACCCAGCAGCGGTCGGAGCTCGAGGCCTTTTGCGGAAAGGCAGCCTCCTGGCTGGAGGAGTATGCACTGTTCATGGCGCTGAAGGACGCCCACAACGGCGACCTTTGGCTCAAATGGGAGCTCGACCTGGTCAAGCGGCGGTCGGAAGCCCTCGACCGCTCACGCCAACAGCTGGCGGAATCCGTGGATTTCCACAAGTTCCTCCAGTTCCAATTCGCGCGCCAATGGTCCGCGCTTCGCGGCTACGCCAACAGCCACGGAGTTAGGATAATTGGCGACATCCCGATCTTTGTTGCCTTGGACAGCGCGGATGTCTGGTCTCACCAGGAGCTTTTCCATCTGGACGAGCAAGGGCGTCCGACCGTGGTGGCCGGGGTACCACCGGACTACTTTTCCAGGACTGGACAGCGATGGGGGAACCCGCTCTACCGGTGGGAAACGATGGCCCAGCAGGGATATCAGTGGTGGATAGAGCGATTCCGAACGACCCTCGGTCAGGTGGACATAGTGAGGATAGACCACTTCCGGGGCTTCGAGGCGTACTGGGAGATTCCAGCCCAGCACAGCACCGCAGAGCACGGACAGTGGGTCAAGGGCCCGGGTGAAGCCTTTTTTCGGGCTATGGAAAGTGCCCTGGGGCATCTGCCGGTGATCGCAGAGAATCTGGGTCTCATCACACCCGAGGTCGAGGAGCTGCGTCTCAAGCTCGGCTATCCGGGCATGCTGGTGCTGCAGTTCGCCTTCGACGATGGCGCTGCCAACCCGTACCTACCGCACAACTACGCGAGGCGCTCAGTGGGCTACACCGGCACTCACGATAATGACACCACTCTCGGCTGGTTCGAGTCGCGCACGCCAGAAGAACGGGAACGCGTGAGGCGTTACCTGGGCAACAACGGAGAGATAAGCTGGGAACTGATCCGGCTGTTGTTCCAGTCTGTGGCCGGCATGGCGGTGTTACCGATCCAGGACGTTCTGGCACTTGGGACCGAGGCTCGGATGAACATGCCCGGCCAGGCAGAGGGCAACTGGACCTGGCGCCTCTTCCCCGGCCAGCTTACCACCCAGCACGCCGAACGGTTACGAGAGTTCTCCGAGCTGTACGGGCGTCACACCGCCTTCTCGAGCTCGGACACCGTGTCCAGGTAGCGCTGACGTTCGGCAGGGGAGAGGACGCGCCCCTCCAACTCTCGGAACTGCTTCAGCAAGTCATCCTGCGCGGAGGCTGGCATCACCTGGTCGCCCATGGGGTAGAGGATATTGTCCTCCTTGTAGATGTGCTCGCTCAGCAGGTCGGCGTATCCCCTGGCGTGCTCAGCCAGGGCGGTCCGAGCGGAATCATCACCGGCCCCGTACTTCTCCAACGCTTCCGCCATCCCTCGGACGTGGGCGCGCCCCTGCTCGTGCTCCATGAGCATCACGCCGATAGGACCCTGCTGCTGAGGAATGCCGTGGGCCGCCATGGTCGTGAAGAGCGCATTCTCCTCCTTCGCGTGATGGTACCGGTCGGCAAAGTTTCGTATGAAGTCGATGCCCCGCTCGAACACCGATGGATCTACCCTCTCACCCGCCTCCAGCCTGGCCGCCGCCCGGCGCAATACGGCCAGGACCCTCTCAATAACCCTGTGCTCGTCCTTCAGGATTTCCGTGGGTGATGTCGTCATCTCTCTTCCTCTCTGGATATCAGCTTCGCGAGGGCCCGATTGCCACGCCCTCCCATCTGTACCCTATGAGGATAACCCATGACAACTTCCCCCGCTGCGACTTTTGTCTCGTCGGGGTGAGGCTGGCGGTAGATGGTGAGAGGGCCCATTTTAGCCAGAGCGGGCCCTCTCAGTGCCGGCGCGACCTACTTGTAGTGCTCGGCGTTCTTTGCTGTGAAGCTCTGCCACTTCTCGGGCACCTCGGCGTCGGAGAAGATGGCGTTTACCGGGCAAACTGACTCGCACGCGCCGCAGTCTATGCACTCATCGGGATTGATGTAGAGCTGCTCTGAGGCACCGAAGTCTGCCTCTTCCTTAGTCGGATGAATGCAATCCACCGGGCAGACTTCCACGCAAGAGGTGTCTTTGACGTTGATGCAGGGCTCGGCGATGACGTAGGTCATGCAGGTCCTCCTTCCCTAAAGTCGGGCTAGCTCGGCGCCAACAGGCACCGTCCCAATAATAGATCGGCGAAACACAATGTAAACCACCGCGAATCCGAATGCAACACCATAGTGAGCTTTGCCTTGGGAATAGGGCCAGTATATAATCCCGTCAAGCACCGTCAACTCCTGCCAAAGGATCTGGGACTTGCACACCGGAATCGTCATAGATATCGACCCCGTCTTCTTCTCTGCCGGGCCCGTCACAATCCGTTGGTATGGACTGATGATCTCCATTGCCATACTTTCCGGCGTCCTCTTGGCGATTCGGGAAGCCTCGCGTCGGGGCATTTCGGAGGACGACATCCTGTACGTCACGTTGTGGGGCGTCCCCGCGGCGCTGATCGGGGCCCGCCTCTTCCATGTGATCGATGCGCTGGATTACTACTCCACTTATCCGCTGCAGATACTCGCTGTCCAGGAGGGCGGGCTTGCCATCTACGGTGGGCTCATCGGCGGCCTTCTCGCCGGCGCTCTCGCGGCCAGACGCAGAGGCCTGCTCTCCTGGGGATTGCTGGATATCGCTGCCCCGAGCTTGATCCTGGGCCAGGCTATAGGTCGGGTTGGCTGCTTCATCAACGGCGACCACGAGGGCACGCCGACGAACTTGCCCTGGGCAACGTCCTACATCCATCCTGGGAACCTGGCCCCGGACTCGCAGCCCAGGCAGCCTGCTCAGCTCTACGAGATGATTTACGATCTGCTGCTGTTCGGGCTGCTCCTGCTGATTCGCCGCAGGGTGAAGAGCGCTGGTGTCCTGTTCGGGATCTACGTCGCGGTGTACGCCTTTGGGCGATTTTGGATCTCGGCGCTCCGCGAAGGTGCTCCCTTCCTGGCCGGACTGAAGGAAGCGCAGGTTATCAGCATCGCGGCCTTGGTGGTGGCCGTACCGCTGACGATCTATCTGTGGCGGCAGCCGGTGCACGTGGCCAGTTCCGGGTCTAGTCCTGCGTCCTGAGTCCCGCATTCTGGGCGGGGTTCTAAGTTCTGAGTTCTGTCTGGTGGTGGCTGATGGCTATGGGTCAAGTCCACACGGTGGTCATCTATAGAAGAGAGGGCTGTTGCCTGTGCGAGAGGGCTCGGCAACTGCTGCGCCGGCTTGAGGGCGAGTTCGCCATGGAGATCGAGGAGATCGAGATCACCGGCGACCCTGAACTGTACAAGCAGTACCGGTATATCATCCCTGTGGTCGTCATTGACGGCCAGCACAGGTTCGAGCCCAACAAGCTGGCCGAGCTCTACCTGCGGCGCGCCCTGGAGCTATCCGAGCAGGCGTAAAGAAGGAACCAAATAGGATGAACAGAAGGCGACGCATTTGAAACCACTTACGCTTCTGAAGGGCATCGCGGCGGGAGTATTCATCGTATCGCTGCCGGTGCTGTTCGTCACGACCAGCCTCAGGTGGTTGGTCTCCGACGTCGGATGGTACCGCGCGGGCTTCGAGAAGTACGGGGTATCGCAGACGACCGGCATGTCCAGCGGTGAGCTGGCTAAGGCCGCCGACCAGATCAGCCGTTACCTGCTGTTCCAGAGGGATCGGGTCGACGACATAGCGGTGAATGTCAGGGGTCAGAGCGTGCTGCTCTTCAACGATAGAGAGGACAAGCACATGAGCGACGTCCAGGCTTTACTGGGTCGCTTCTACACCCTGCAGGTCGCCAGCGGCGTCTACATCCTGCTCTACCTGGCCTCCGCGCCCTTGTGGCGAAGGTCAAATTACTGGCGCGCCTTGGGTAAGCAGCTCAGGTGGGGCGGCGGGCTCACCGTTGGCCTCCTGGCTGCTTTCGGCGCGGCCTCGTTGCTGGACTTCGATCAACTCTTCCTCGCGTTCCACGAGATCTCTTTCAGCAACAACTTCTGGATACTCGACCCTACAAAAGATAGGCTCATAATGATGTTTCCCGAGGGTTTCTGGTACGATTCGGCTCTCAGGCTCGCGTTGGCGACGGGCGGCCAGGCCCTCGCGGCGGTTGTTGTGGGAAGCCTGTTGACGAGGACGCGATCAGCCATTAGCAAGTAGCAGTCAACCAACAGCTAATCGCTACTGACAAGTAGCTATTTGCTCAACGAGGAGGAAGTTCATGGCGAAGCCAGCGAAGAAGAAGCGGCAGGGCCGCAAGCGAGTGATAGAGACGGCGCTGCCAAAGAAGCAATATAAGCGCACTAATCGTCTTCTCTACGTCTTCTCGGCGATCCTTCTGATTGTATTCGGGGGCGGCGCTGCCCTGCTCGGCACGGGGGCTCGCCCGAGTGCACAGACACCCGCCGCGGTCAGCACCCAGGTCGGGAGCCCGGCGGATCAGACGCCTTCTGCCGCCGGCACGTCTGCGCCTGCCCCTGGAATTGGCACCTCGACAACGCCCTCCCCGACGGCTGCGGGCACCTCGACGACCCCAGCTCCTGCGGCAGCGGGCACCTCGACGGCCCCAGCTCCGACGGTTGGGGGAACGGCGACGAGCCCCGCCGCGGCGCCCACGCCGGTCCCTCCGACCCCGACCGCCAAGCCGTAGGGTTCTCCAGAGCAGTCTGTGGTAGCGGACCAGAGGACGGTCCGCTACCACAAGCCACTCTACTCGGCTTTGGCCTCAGGCATCGGCAGGTCGTACTTCTGGGCGATCTCCGTCAGCCTCTGAACCGTGTCGTCCGGAAGCATTATCCCCTCGACGGACCGTGCCGCCCGAGTGCGCCGCTCCACCTCGCCCGGCAGCAGCACCTCGCTGAAGCCAGGGGCTACCTTCGCCGCTTTGATCTCTCCCAATCGTGCCGATACTGCCTCGTCGAAATCCGCCAAGGGCCGGAACGCCGCCACATTAACCACAACCAGGAAGTGGCCGAAGTATACATCCGACATGTTCGCCTTCTCAGCGGCCGCGATATGCCGGCCGAGCAGATCCCCGATGACGGAGAGCACGTAGCCCTTGTGTCCGCCGAAAGGCAGCAACACTCCGCCCGCGTAGAAGTCGTTGGGATCCGTGGAGGAATTGCCGTCCTTGTCCAGGATGGTGCCTGGAGCCACGGAAATTCCCTTGGCTCGGGCGACCCGAAGCTTTCCCTCGGCAGCCACAGATGTGGCGATGTCCGCGACGACAGCTTCGTCTTTGGGTCCGGGCAGCGCGAACGAGAAGGGGTTAGTGCCGAGCACCCGGCTGGCCGCGCCATAGGGGGCTACCGGACCGGCATTGAACGTGCCGCCTACCATGAATGCAAACATGCCGCGCTGAGCGGCCATCTCAGTGTACTCGCCCAGCCGCCCGATGTGGGTACATCGGGAGATAGAAACGGCGGAAACCTGATGGGCGCTGGCTTTCTCGATCGCGACCTTGGTGGCGAAGCTGGCCGTGATCTGTCCGAAGGCCCAGTTGCCGTCGACCTGCGCCGTGGTCTCGGTCTCACTCACGACGCTTGGCCTCGCCGCCGGCACCGTCGTTCCCTTCTCCACGGCCTCGAGGTAGCTGGGTATCCGCAGCACGCCGTGGGAGTCGTGACCCATGAGGTTGCTCACCACCAGGGAATGGGCTACATGTTCGGCGATGTCCGTGGGTGCACCCACTGCCTTGAAGATGCCAGCGCTGAGCTTCTCGATCTGTTCGGGGGAGTAGAGGGGCATATGTCATCTCCAGAAACGCTGAATTGAGATCGCATGGACCTACCCTGAACGTTTTGCTCGATCTGAGCGGTCGTCCGAGCAGGACCAACGGTCCGCGCAGCGCAGCTTAGCACGTGGGGCTTTAGCAGGCAAAGCGAACTCGTGATAACCTTTCAAGATAGCATGAGTCCTGGAGGACAGGGTGTCTCTCTCAGATGAGATCAAAGGCTGGGCGCTGGACGAGGGCTTCGACCTGGTGGGGATCGCGGGCGTCGAGCCGTTCCCACAGGCCGCGCGCTCGACCCGGGAGTGGCTGGAGGCGGGGATGGCCGCGGGCATGCGGTGGATCACGGAGGAGCGCATCGCCCTCTCCGGCGACCCTTCCAGGCTGCTTTCTGGCAGCCGTTCGGTGATCACCCTCGGGAAATACTATCTGCCACCTGAAGAGAACGAGGCGGTGGCCAACACCGGTCCGCGCGGCAAGATCGCTCGATACGCCCAGGGACACGACTACCATGACGTCTTTCCGCCTCGGATGGCACGATTTGTCGACCGCCTGGCTCGGGAGCTCGGCCGTCGCCCCGCGACACGCTTCTTCGTGGACAGCTCTCCCTTGATGGAGAAGGCAGTGGCGGTTCGCTCCGGCATCGGCTTCTACGGGAAGAACGGCTGCGTGCTCACCAGGGGCCACGGCTCCTGGGTTCTGCTGGCCGAGATCCTCACCGACCTGGAGCTTGAGCCCGATATGTCCCAGCGCCGAGACTGCGGTCGATGCCGGATCTGCATGGACCGTTGCCCCACAGGCGCGATCGTGGCGCCTTACCGGGTCGATGCACGGCTGTGCATCTCCTACCTGACCATTGAGCACAAGGGAGCTATCCCCATCGAGCTGCGCTCGAGGCTGGGAAACCGGATCTTCGGCTGCGACGTCTGCCAGGAGGTGTGCCCATACAATCGGGTCGCGAAGCCGATGGATGATCCGGCCTTCATGCCGCGCGTTGGCATTGGCCCCAATCCCCCGCTTATCCCTCTGCTGGGGCTGGACGGCCGGCGGTTCCGGGAGCTATTTAAGGGAAGCCCAATCCTGAGGACTAAGCGCAGGGGCTTACTGCGGAACGTGGCCGTGGCGCTGGGCAATGCCCGTGATCCAGTCGCGGTGCCGGCGCTGGCCAGGTCTCTGGAGGACGAGGAGCCGCTTATCAGATCCCATTCCGCGTGGGCGCTGGGGCAGATTGGGGGCCATGAGGCCGAGACCGTCCTGGGAACAGCGCTACGCCGCGAGGTAGACGATGCGGTGCTGGAGGAAATCCGGCTCGCGATGGATGTGAGCTGACACGCGCGGAACGTCGCCGGTTCGTGCCGTGGTCATCAGGCCCTCAGCCGGTAGCCAGATCCTCTGACGGTTTCGATGAGCCTGGGAGCAGAGGGGTCCTCCTCCAACTTCTGCCTTAGCCATCGGACATGAACCAGGACAGTGCGAGTGTCTCCGGTATCCTCGTAGCCCCAGACCTTCTTCAGAAGATGAGCCGAGGGAAAAGCCTGGCCGGGATGGCGCGCCAGGAACGATAGGAGCTCGAACTCCCTGTGGCTCAGCTTCACCGAATGGCCCGACATCGATACCTTGCGCTCTATCAGGTCAATCTCCAGATCACCGACCCGAACTCGAGCGGTCAGCGGCTCCTGCGGCCCGGCGACCTCGAACTGTCGCGAGGGCACGCCAGCACCCACTGGAGCCCGCCGGAGCAAAGCCCTCACACGGGCCAGCAGCTCCATGCCACCGAACGGCTTGGTCAGGTAATCGTCTGCTCCAGCTTCCAGCCCGAGCACCTTGTCCATCTCTTCGCCCAATCCCGTCAGCATGAGGATCGGGAGTTGGCTCTGCTTCCGAAGCCTTCTGCAGACCTCGACGCCGTCCAGTCCCGGCAGACGCAAGTCCAGGATGATCAGGTCGTATCGGGTCTCACGGGCCTTCTGTAAAGCCGTCTCGCCATCCAGCGCGGTATCCACATCGAGTCCCACCCCGGGCAGAATCGTGGACAGTGTGTTCCGAATCGCTGGCTCGTCGTCCACCACTAGAACTCTTGGCATTTTCTGAATCCGGCCTTTCCTGCTGACTCGCAGTCATTATAGCGCTTCCGATAGTCGCGTATCTTCCATAGCGGCCGCGGTAGTAGTACCATTGAGCGGCTTCCCGACCCACTCGCACTATTTCCGAACTGTGAAGAGCCGAACTATTCGATGACCACCGAAAGCCGTAGCGTTGAAACTGGCCGTGCCGGCGGCGGCTTCTTCTCTCGTCTGGTTGACAGCGCCCCAGACATTATCTACCGCTTCGAGCTCTCTCCGAAGAGCGGCTTCACGTATGTCAACAGTGCCTCACAGCGTGTGCTTGGCTACGCGCCGGAGGAGCTGTGCCTGGATCCCGATCTCGTGCTCGCAATCATCCATCGCGATGACCTCCGCCTGCTCTCGGAGCGCCGAGCCGCTAACAGGCTGGACCCGGCTACCATCAGGCTGCTTCACCGGGATGGTCATATCGTGTGGGTCGAGCTTTCCATCACTCCGGTTGTCGACGCGGCCGGAAAGCTCCTGGCAATTGAAGGGATCGCCCGCGACGTCACCGGTCGAGTAGAGGCAGAAGAGGAGCTGAGGGACAGTCAGGCACGCTTCAGAACGATTTTCGAGCAGGCTCCGATGGGCGTGGTGCTCCTGGACCTGGACGGTCATGCGCTGGCGCGGAACCCCGTGGCAAGGCGGCTCCTCGGGCTAAACGAAAGTGAGGCCACCGCCCGGCCGTTCTACGATTTCACTTTTCCCGATGACCTCTCGGTCGAGATGGTCTTCTTCCAGGAGCTGATCGCCGGCCAACGGGACCAGTACCAGTTGGAGAAGCGTCTTATACGCGCTGACGGACATACGTTGTGGGTGCGATCCTCGGTAAGCCTGGTGCGAGGAGAAGACGGTAGCCCCAGGTACGCCGTGGCGATAGTCGAAGACATCCACGAACGCAAGCTCGCCACGGAAGCGCTCAGGGAGAGCGAGGCGCGATTCCGCCGTCTCAGCGAGACCAACACCACAGCCGTGTATCGCCTGGAGCTGCGCCCCCAGAGAAGGTTCAGCTACGTGAGCCCATCGGCTACCCAGATCCTTGGGTACTCGCCGGAGGAGTTCTACGCGGACCCCGACATCCCATTCAAGGCGATATACCCTGGGGATGCCCCAAGTGTCCACAGGATGGCCGGCATGGACGCGCCCGAGATAAACGTAACCTTTCGGGCCATGCATAAGGATGGCCACCTTGTGTGGGTGGCGCAACGCGATCTCGCTATACGCGATGCCGACGGCACTGTGATTGCTCGGGAGGGGATGATGATGGATCTGACCGAGCAAAAGAGAATGGAGGAGCAGCTGTTGCGCGCCCAGCGCCTGGAGACCGCTGGCCGCGTCGCCGGGCAGGTCGCCCACGATTTCAACAACCTGCTTTCCCCGGTGCTGGCCTTCACGGAGCTACTCAGGCTCGAGCTGCCGCCGGAGCACGCAGGGGTGAAGTACTGCGACGGTATGTTGTCTGCTGTGCGCCGTATGAACGAGATCAACTACGATCTCTTGGCACTCGGGAGGCGCGGCCTGAGCGGGTCGAGTCCCTTGGACTTGCATAGCCTGGTCCGGCAGGTTGCCTCGGAGATGGGCGAGCAGCCAGACAGCCTCAACGTGAAGATTGAGGCGGGACAAGAACTTCCGCTGGTAAGCGGTTCGGAGGCGCAACTGTCTCGAGTAGTGGCCAACCTGATTACCAATGCCAGAGAGGCGATGCACGATACCGGCTGTCTGACAATCGCGTTAGCGAACATCCGGGTGTCTCAACCCTTCGGGGAGTATAACCGTATCGAGGCTGGCGACTACGTGCGTCTATCGGTGGCGGACACCGGATGCGGGATTGCGCCTGAGATACGCCCCCGGATCTTCGACGCATTCTTCACCACGAAGCGCACGAAGCGCGGCAGCGGCTCCGGACTTGGGTTGTCGGTCGTCCAGGCGATCGTGGAAGACCATCACGGCTATCTGGATCTGAAGACAAAGTTGGGGGAGGGCACAACGTTCGAGATCTATCTACCGGTGCATGTGGGAGTATCAGCACCGATGGATACAGATCCGCCGCTGGAAGGCCGGGACACATCGCTGGTAGTGAACGCCTATGCTGGCGGCTCCGGCATTAAACGGCACGATTAGCTGGCGCCGGCATTCGCCAAGAGATCTGGCAGGGCCGCGACGCTGCCCAGCAGGTGGGTGTGGCTCGTTGCCCCCAGGGTGTCCAAGCCGTGGGCGCCGGTCAGAACGCCGATGACCCAGGCAGCGCCCGCGTTCGTGCCGGCTATCAAGTCCAGGGGGGTGTCCCCCACGACGGCTACCCGCCGCACATCGGTGACGCCCGCCCTCATCATAGCCG
>JAJYKO010000932.1 GCA_021788565.1 Chloroflexota bacterium | reverse complement strand
CCGTGCTTTACGGCTATGGGAGCCAGGTCCAGGACGGACATAGCGCCGGACTTCAGCTCGGAGTCGAACTGTACTCCGCAGATGAGGATGTCGCGCTTCATGGTAGGCATAGGTAGCATCGCCTCCGATTTCGATTTCGAGTCAGCGTGCGGACTTGGTCGCAAGACTGGCCGAACGTGATGGGGCACGTTGGCCCGGCCTTCTAGCGGCTGGATGGGCGCCTGCCTCGCTGAGAATGCGTTTGCGGGCGTCCCGAAACGCTATGCTATCATACTTGGGCGGTTCTGGCGGGTAGTCGGGCGGTGCTGGTGTCGCGCTGCTGCACTCTTGTTGGTTGGGGGGTTCGACGCTGGAGGTTGGTAGGCGTTTGTTGGGGATTTACCGTCGCCTGCTGGACCGATTTGGTCCTCAGGGATGGTGGCCGGCGGATGGCGACTTCGAGATGGTGGTTGGTGCGATCCTCACGCAGTCTACGGCGTGGGTGAACGTCGAAAAGGCGATAGCCAACCTGAGGCAGGGGGGATTGTTGAGCGCTGAGGCAATCTCGCATGTCTCGGAGGCGCGGTTGGCGGAGGCGATCACGCCGAGCGGCTACTTTCGCCAGAAATCCCGAAAGCTAAAGGCTTTTGTCGGGTACCTGGAGGAGGAACATGGCGGGGACCTCGACGCGATGTTTCACGTGAAACGCCCGGAGCTTCGCGAGGCGCTGCTGGGCGTGTGGGGTATAGGTCCCGAAACCGCCGACTCGATCATCCTCTACGGTGCTCGCCAGCCGACCTTCGTGGTCGACGCCTACACCCGACGGATCTTCGGCCGCCTAGGGCTCGCCCCAGTTGATGCGTCATACGACGCTCTCCAGCGGCTGTTCATGGACCATCTGTCCCCTTCCGTTCCCTTCTTTCAGGAGTTCCATGCGCTGCTGGTCGCCCATGGCAAAGACATCTGCCGCCCCAACCCCCTCTGCTCGCGCTGCCCGCTGTGGGATATCTGTCCATCGGCTATCCGCGCGATCTGAGCGCCGCCGTCGGAGCGCTCTCAGCCACACTCCTCCACCGGGCAGGCCTCACTTTCGTCGACCATCGCGTCGCATCGAGCCAGGACGCGAGCGAAATTGGCCAGGCCAATGCGACCCTCCACGCTCGCTACCTCCGACAGGAAGTCCTTTGCGAACTCCTCGCCGCTGAAGATGCCGCTCTTCCTCCCACGGAGGACGCGAGATGCACATCAGGTATCCCAGCACCTCGCGCCCCAGGTAACACCCAGCCCGAGGGCAAATATCTCCCGCTCGGTCAGAACGCTCTCGCCGCTCCCCGAGGCGGGCGCCCCGCGAGCCGCTTGCGCTTGCTCCACAGCCTCAGCTACGCTGGCAGGACCGCGCAGCCCATTCGCCCGCAGGACCGGCTCGAGATGAACGCAGGCCGGCATGCCCTTTATCATCACGGCTTCGGCCACCGCCCTCTCTGTTTCAGGCCCACTCAGCACGCCGTCCCGTATCAATGAGTCGAGAACTTGCCCAGCTAGCTCCCATTCAGACTCGCCCACGAAGATGCCGAAGCGGAACAGCCCCTTCTCTCCGATACGTAGCCCCTGCCCTGACGCCTCGTGTCTATCGCGACCGTTCTCCGCCGCATACGCCAGCAGCGCCAGAAAACCGCGATCTAGTCGCGGAATGTCTATGGTCGAGTATGGATGTTCGAGCCCGCTCCGGTCAGCCATCACCGATCCTCCTGCCATGGGTCGCCGTCCTCAGGTCGGCGCGCGACTTATATCACCGCGTCGGCCTCGATCTCGACCACGTACACTGGGTCCACCAGCCGGCGAACCTCAACCATCGTCGTCGCGGGTCGAATGTCGCCGAACGACTCGGCGTGTGCTCGAGCTACCTCGGCGAAGCTGCCGATGTCCGTCACGAACATCCGCGTCCTCACGACGTTCCCTAGCCCGCCTCCCAGTTCCTCCAAAGCACGGCGGATCGTCTCCAATGCCACCTTCGCCTGGCCATATGCGGCCGATGGAACGGAGCCGTCAGGTGCCACTCCGACTGTGCCCGAGACACAGACGATGTTGCCTACCCTGACCGCCCGGGAGTATCCAGCGATCGATTCCCACTTCGCCCCGGACGAAACGTTCTGTCGCTCGGTCATTTCTCCTCCTTAACCGCTCGATACGAGGGATCTCCCTCTTGCTGCGGCCCGAGCAGGCTCGATAATAACGGGTGCTGGCTTCGAAGCCTGTTGAAGCGCTCGAGGCCGATCTCCTCGATCAGCGCATGGTTCACCAGGTCGTGGATGATGTACTCCTTCGCCGCCAAAGCCAGCGAGGGATCATCTGCGGCGGTTCCGGCGGCATCTCCGTCGGTGCCGAGCTCCGCCATAAGGCTTTGCCGCCCATCTGCGACAGCCGCGGTCAGCCGCCTTCCGAGCCGCGCTGCCGAACTCTCTCCGCACGAGAGCAGGTCGTAGACATCCTCGCCGTCGATGGGACATGAGCCGAAGGACGCTATCCAGAAACGAACCCCACGCCGCCTTCCGTCGGCCACAGCATTCACCAGATGTGAGGCCTCCTCGGGCCAGATCGAGAGATATGCCTCGCGGGAGGCTCCCTTTACGATGTCGAGAAGATGCCTGAGAACGGCTTTGCCACCCCGCAGCCGCCATACGACGCCAGGCGAGGGCTCCGTCGTAAGTTGGGGCAGGGCGCTTAGAAGAGAGGCGAGCGTCTGCTCGGTTTCCTGGCGAAAAGCGTCGATCAGTTCCTCAGGAGGCGTTGCCTGGTAGACGGTGGGTTCTTGCGCAGAGGCCAGAACCGCCCCCTTGGCTACCAGTCGTTGCAGGGTCTCGTATATCTTGGACGCCGGGATGCCGGACGCCCTGGCCAGGTCGTAACCGTTCGCCGGTTGAAGCCCCAGAAGGGACACGTAGGCGCGCGCCTCATAAGACGAGAAACCGATTCGTTCGAGCTGCTGTACTATCTGTTGGCGTCCACTGGACCCGAACACTGGACTTACCCCCTCGGTAGTGTACACTACCAGTAGGGTAATAAAAGGTCGTTCCCCCGTCAAGCCTTCCCACGGAAACATCAACGGCATGGTTCGTGGAGCAGCCGAATTGGAGTGACAGTCCGGGAGGGCGCGTGAGGCTGCGCCCGCTCGCCTCACGTCCCGGCGAGCCGCCAGTTGCCCCACCCGGGCGGCTCGGCAGGAGCCTCGCCCTC
>JAJYKO010000931.1 GCA_021788565.1 Chloroflexota bacterium | reverse complement strand
ACCGTCATCATCAGCAGCCAGCGCTTTATCCTCATTCCAGGATAGAGCCACTTCAAGATGCTCAACTCTCTTTACCTTTCCAGGCGGCGCCGCCACCCGCCGATGGAGATGTGGTGTCAGCCGCGGGAGACCCAGGGGTGATCGCTAGGGTACGAACCTGGACAGAACGAAACTCACGATGCTCACCACCAGCGCCCCCAGGAACGCGCTGCCAAAACCCGAGACGTAGACCCCCAGCGGAAATTGGGCCGCCACCCAGAATACGATCGCGTTGACGACCAGGGTGAAGAGCCCTAGCGTCAGGATGTTGAGTGGCAGGGTGAGTAGCAGCAGGATCGGCCTGACCAGTGCATTGAGAACGCCGAGAACAAGCGCGAACACCAGGACTGAGCCGAGATCCCGGATCTCGAGCCGCCCCGGAAGCACATTGGCTGCCACCACTACAGCGATGGCGGTAATGACTAGACGTACTAACGCTCCCAGCATCTTAACTCCGGCAAGCGGACGCAAAAGCAAGATGTATTCCGATGAACTGCGTTGCAGAGGCTCCAGTCAGTCTAGGCTACAGAGTGGATCATGTCAACCGCATTTTGGGCTGTGCGAACCGTGGCACAACCGTTGCACCCATGATGCATGCGGTGCAGATTCCAGCACCTAACTACGATCCACAAAGCCGGGAGGCACCAACATGAGCATGAATCGGCGCCAGAGCGGGCAGGGCCGCATTGCCCAACAGGAAGAGGCGAGCAAGCTAAAGGAACGCTTCACCTGGCTGCAGTCGCTGACCAACGACGAGTGGGGAGAGGTCGTCTTCCTCAGGGAAGACGATGTCATGCACTCGAACGACTACTACTTCGACATTTCCAATCCGGAGCGGGGGGTGTTCAAAGGCCAGGAGGGCGAGCACCCACCGGAGGAATCCCGCTACGTGCCCAGTAACGAGGTCCCGGAGAGCATCTGGCACAAGCTGGTAGGACCGTACCGGTAAACGGGACCAGCCGAACCACAGAGGCACGGAGACACGTGAGAATCTCCGTGCCTCTGTGGTTCCAGACCCTACCCGACGCGGCGGCCCGACTCGCACAATCCCCGCGCAATAGTCCCGGCGCCTTGCACCATGGCCTCTATCAGCTCAGCCACGGCGGGAACGTCGTGGATCAGCCCTGCCACCTGGCCGGCCCAGACGTAGCCGCCATCCAGGTGGCCTTCGCGCGCGGCTCGCCAGTTCGCCTCCCCCCTGATCAGTGGAAGGAGTTCCTCCATGGACGCGCCCTCCTGCTCCAGGGCCAGGATCCGCTCTGCCCATGGCCCCTTCAGGACGCGGCCTGGCTGCCCTATCGTGCGCTTGATCAGCACAGTGTCCGTCTCCCCGGCTCGCACCAGCGCCTGCTTGTACGCGGGATGAGCCAGAGACTCCTGGGTCGCGACGAAGCGAGTGCCCATCTCGATCCCCCCGGCCCCCAGCGCCAGGGCGGCCGTGAAGCCGCGGGCATCCCCGATTCCCCCGCTCGCCAGCACGGGGATCTTCACCGCGTCCACCACCCGTGGGACCAGCACCATCGTCCCTATATCGTCCCGTCCGATGTGCCCACCGCCCTCGAAGCCCACCGCGATCACGGCGCTGGCCCCCAGGGCCTCCGCCTTGACGGCCTGCCGCACAGCGGCCACCAGCACCAGGGTCCGGATATCTCGGCCGGCCAGCCGTCGGAGGAACGGCTCGGGATTACCGCCCGTGATGGAGATGACGGTGACGCCGGAGTCGAGGGCCGCCTCCAGGTGGTTCTCCAGGGGATAGTGGCCGATGGCGAAGTTGACTCCAAAGGGCTTCGAAGTGAGTGTCCGGGTCTGGGATATGGCATCGCGCAGCTCTGCCGGAGTGGCGAAGGCCGCGGCGGTGAGCTGGCCCAGGGCACCCGCGTTGGAGACCGCCGCACACAGTCCGGGTAGCGCCAGGTTCTGAAGCCCCCCCTGCACGATGGGGTACTGGATACCGAAAAGTTCCGTGACGCGCGTATTCATGATTCCCTCCGTCAACTCTGGAAGATGTTCTTTGGGATCATGGCGTGGACTCCCTTGTTGCCGTCAACCAGCTGGGTGATCCGCATGTCCACCGCGAGGCAGCACAGCGAGTAGGCGTCCAGCCTGCTGAGCCCCCTGGTGTGGGCCAACCAGTCGACGGCGCCCCTGAGGGCGATCCGGGCAGCCTCGTCCAGGTCCGGGTGGAATCCCATGGTGATCCAGTGGGTCGGGGTCTCCGCCATGGGAAGCTCCAGCTTCAAGTCGCGTCGGACCACGAACTGGAGACGCGCCTCCTTCATGGCGGTCTCCAGCGCCGTCCCGCTCACCTCGCCGTCCCCCTGCAGGGCGTGGGCGTCTCCCGTGGAGAAGAGCGCGCCGGGCACGAAGACCGGCAGGTAGAGGGTGGTGCCCGCCACCAGTTCTTTCAGATCGATGTTGCCGCCGTTCGGTCCTGGGGCATTCGCGTTCAACTCGCCGGCCTCGGCGGGTGCCACGCCCATGACTCCAAGAAATGGTCTCAGAGGTAGCTCGATGCCGTGACCGAACGGCACAGCCCCCTTCGCAGAGTCCAATTGGAAATCCATGAGGTGGCCGTCGAGGAACTCCTCAGGGAGGGTGCCGGCCCCCGCTACACCGGGCACTACGTAGTGAACACCATGCGGATAGGTAACCAGACGGAGTACCCGCACCTCCAGCACGTCCCCGGGCCTTGCACCCTCCACGTAGATGGGCCCTGTCAAAGTGTGGGCGCTCCGTGTCTCGCCGCGGTAGCGCCCGCGCAGGCCCATGAGTTCCTCCATCGAGAGGTCCCCACGTAGCCGCCCGCCCATCAGCATCATCGTCTCGACGGACACGGTGTCGCCTGAATGTATACGAAGGACGGGCGTGAGACTGTTGTCGAAGAAGCCCATATGTACCGTGTCCGGGGTCGCCGCGAGGGCGTGCAGTTTCCCGGCCGTCGAACCGTTCTCCATGTGCGTTTGCTCCTTCCCGCCAACTGCGTAAGCAGGACAATTTCACACTCCACCCGGACCAGCCGTCAAGTAGGGGCGAAGCATCCGCAGGGTGGGCATGGTTCAGCGTTGGGGTCGCAGTGCCGCTGAGGGCTCGGGAGGACGATGGGAGGGCGAAGCTCCTGCTGAGCCGCCAGTTTCCTACCGACGTGGCGGCTCGCCGGGACGTGAGGCGAGCGAGC
>JAJYKO010000930.1 GCA_021788565.1 Chloroflexota bacterium | reverse complement strand
GATCTTACGATTGCACCCATGTCCGGAGTTGTGTCCAGGTTAGCTCCAACAAAAGCGGCGAAGAAGGCCAGAAGCAGCCCCCCAAGCGCGAGATCGGTGCGAGAAGGCTCCTCGTAGTGACTGTAAAATTCTTTGGATTCCTGCGATTCTTGCCAGTTCATGCTGCTCCTCCTCGAGCATTTCAGCAGTTTTGCCGTCAACACGATAATGCCTCATTTGTGAAAAAAAGTCCAATTACCGTTTGGAGCTATTACCATAGCCATTCGGTTATGCAGCTCCGGTGGCTGGGCCGTGGAACATCATGGCTCCGGCGGGGGATCGGAAGATAGGTGTATAATTCCCAGGCTAGGCGGCAGGAAGCCGCATGGATCTGGAGCGGCCTCCGCCCCCGTGAACGTGCCGGAGCGCATGCTCACGCATCGGAGGTGAACCTTGTTAGTTCAGTACGTTAATACTGCCATTCTCGATGCCCGGTACGAGCGTCTCGATTATGGACTGCTCGCCTACATACCGGAGTTTGATGGTCTCTGGGTGCTGGAGGAGACGAAGCAGCGGGCAGAAGAAGAGCTGCTCGTCGCTCTCGAGCACTGGCTGATCAGTAGCTTCCATCGCGGTCTTACCATTCCGGTCGTAGACGGCATGGACCTCAAAGCCTATTGGGAAGCCGAGGGGGCCCCCGAATACTCGATGAGGGGAAGTCAGCCTCCCGCATCCTAAGCAGCGGCAAAGTCCTGCGCCAACGGACACCACCGCGTTCGTGGCTGAGAAGATCCTGGCCGCGGCAGTGAACGAGCCCGAAGATCAGTACATGGATTCGTGACCGGCCGATGGGCCTTGGAAATGCCCGCCCGTAGCACGCGGCCACGCGGTGCTATGCTGTCCTGACCCGACTCGACTACCTAGAAGCTACCACCTGGGCGTTCTGCCAGAGCAACCGGCAGAACGCCGTTATCTTCTCCGTCGTCGTCTTCACCTTGAACTTACCCACCCACGCAAGCACAGGTGTCAACGCACATATTTTGTGGTCTGCACCTTGCTGTATGTTGTTGCTGGCGCACCTTCGTATCGTCACCCGCATTTACTTCACAGGAGGACAAGGCATGACCACGACGCGGCTAGGCTTTGTTATGGCCGGCATCCTAGCTCTGGCGCTGTTGGCACTGGGGACCATCAGCGCCATGGCATCTCCACTCGGGGCGGGCGACCCGGCTAAGGGCAAGTACATCATGGCTATCAACGGCGGCTGTGGATGTCATGGACCCGATCACGCTGGTTTCAAACCCGGGGTTCCGCCCAACCAATCGGGGTCGATCTTCCAGGGACCTTTCGGAACTGTGACCGCCAAGAACATCACACAGGATAAGAACACGGGCGAGGGAAACTGGACCGACGCGCAGATGATCAACGCGATCAGGAATGGCGTCGACAACGAGGGCAAGCAACTGTTCCCGATCATGCCGTACAACAGCTTCCATTTCATGTCGGATGCGGACGTAAACGATCTGGTAGCGTACCTTCGCACGCTTCCGCCGGTCTCGAACAACGTGCCGGAGAACAAGCTGAACGGACCGGTGCCTGCTCCGCCTTCCCTACCACCATCGCCGCCGGTGGCTCCCGCGGGTGGTGTGGCCCGAGGCGCGTACCTGGTCAACGCGATAGCTATCTGCGGTGACTGCCACACTCCGATGCTGCCCAATGGCTCACCTGACATGAGCAAGATGCTGGCGGGCGGAAAGGTGCAAACTGGCCCAACGACTTTCGAGGTAGCGCCGAACCTCACCCCTGACAAGGTCACTGGCATCGGCAACTGGACGGATGCCCAGATCCTCGCGGTGCTGAAGACCGGCACCAAGCCCACCGGCACCATGGTGAAAGGGCTGATGTTGGATCAGGTCATGGGAACCCCGCTTCCCGGCGGGGGATACAACCAGCTCACCGACACGGATGCTCAGGCCATAGTAGCCTTCCTGAGAACCATCCATCCGGTAAGCAACGATGCCGCGACGGGGGCCGGGTTCGAGCTGGGCTTCAAGACGATGTCCGACATGATCCCTGACATCGTTGGTCTGCCCCTCGAGGGCGAGCATGGCCTCCCCAATGGGGATACGGTCCAGGCCACTACCGGCGGACTGCTGGTGTGGCGGAAGGCCGACAACATCACGGCCTTCACCAATGGGTACATGACCTGGATCAACGGCCCCAATGGCCTGCAGCAGAGGCTCAACACACAACGGCTCACCTGGGAGCGTTGATAGTCCAAGTAGCGCCGCGACTCTAGCGCGGCATCGGTCCCCTTCTCTCCAGGGGTGGGCGCCGGGTGATAGCCCGGCGCCCCTTTGCTATACTCAGGATATGCTCTATTCTCTCGGTAGCTTCGTCTACCGTCGTCGGTGGGCGGTCATCGTTGTGTGGGCAGTTGCACTGCTGGCCGCGCTCCCGCTGATTCCCGAAGCTTCCCAGCGCCTTCAGTTCGGCGGCCTTACGACCGACCGGATGGAGTCGGTGCGTGCCCAGCAACTGCTGGAGCAGGCGATCGGTGCTCAGCCCAGCTCTCTCGTGGTTCTCTTCAGCAGCCCCACCCTCACCGTGAACGACCCAGAGTTCAACCGGCAGGTGGATTACGCCATGGCTGGGCTGAAAGGGGCTCCCGACGTATCCCGGGTGGTGAGCTACCTCACCAACCCGAGGCAGATCTCGCCTGATGGGCACAGCGCCTACGAGTTGGTAGTGCTGAACGTCGGGGAGAACGAGGCGGCCCGCCACATCTCCGACCTGCTCTCTCGCCTGCGTGACCCGGCGACGGGGCGAGTGGGAGACGGAGTGAGTGGGGGGATGGGCGAGGGTGGTACTCAGAACCCAGAACCCAGAACTCAGAACTCCGTCCCCAGTCCTCAGTCCCCAGTCCTAAAAATGCAGGTGACGGGAGGGCCGCTCTTCTTCTCGGAGGTGGAACGGCTTAGCCACGACGACCTCCAGCGTGCGGAGATCGTCGCCTTTCCCATCGCCGCCGTGGCCCTCCTGGTCGTGTTCGGCTCACTGGTGGCCGCCGGTTTGCCTGTGGCCCTGGGCGGCGTCACAGTGGCGGGAATATTGGCGGCTATCACGCTGCTGAGCCATGCGACTGATCTCTCGATCTTCGTGTTGAACGTCGCCACCATGCTCGGGCTGGGGCTGGGGGTCGATTACTCGCTTTTCATGACCAGCCGCTTTCGAGA
>JAJYKO010000929.1 GCA_021788565.1 Chloroflexota bacterium | reverse complement strand
GCACCACAAGCACCAGTGCGGTCGTGGCTTCGCTGAGGGATTCCCTGACCAGGAACATCGGGACCGCCAGTACCACCATCGAGGCCGCCATCGCGACATAGGCCATGGCCAGGCGCCTCGGCGAACGCCGCCTGAGGTTCGGGAGACGCGGCCTGCCACTGCCGCCCGACAGGATTATCTCGGCAAGAGAACTCATAGCGCTTCCTCTGCGCGGCAGGCGCTTGAGCGCCCCCCTTGATGCGCTTAGAGCCTACTGCGGCACCATTGTGTACGCCTGAGCCATGCCCAGGCGCGGTGGTGAACCGTTCTTCCCGGCTCCCGGCGCTATCATCCATCCCATGACGCCCTCGACTCCCTCCCCGGGCGACACCGCTTCCCTGGTGGAGCGCGCGGGGCGCTTCCGCATATATCTGGGCCCCGCCGCCGGGGTGGGAAAGACCGTGGCCATGCTCGACGAGGGGCTGCGCCGCAAGGAACGCGGGGCTGACGTGGTGGTCGGCCTGGTTGAAACCCATGAGCGCCCATACACCGCCTCCAAGCTCGACGGGCTGGAGGTGGTTCCCAGGCGCAAGATCGACTACCGCGGAACGGTCTTCGAGGAGATGGACACCGAGGCCATCCTGGCGCGCAAGCCTCAGGTGGTGCTAGTGGACGAGCTCGCCCATACCAACGTGCCCTCGCCCGGCCACAACGAGAAGCGGTGGCAGGACGTGCTTCAGATACTGGATGCGGGCATAAGCGTCATCACAACCGTCAACATCCAGCACATCGAATCCCTCGCCGACGCGGTCGAGGAGATGACATCGGCCCGGGTGGCCGAGCGCGTCCCCGATTGGGTGGTGCGCCGGGCGGACCAAGTGGAACTGGTCGACTCCTCGCCGGAGCAGCTGCGCAGGCGCCTCCTGCACGGCAACGTCTACCCCTCGACACGAGTCGCCGAGGCCCTCACCAACTTCTTCCGCACCGAGAACCTCACCGCGCTGCGCGAACTGACGCTGCGCTTCGTAGCGGACGAGACCGAGGAGGAGATGATCTCCTACCTGGAGCGGCTGGGTGCCACAGGCAGGTGGGAGACCACGGAACGCATCATGGTGGCCATCACACCCGCTCCAGGCTGGCAGCAGGTGATGCACCGCGCCGCACGCATGGCCCGCCGCACCAAGGCCGAGCTCTGGGCGGTGCATGCACTCACGGACGAAGCCGGCTTCAGCGCATCGGACGAGGAGATGGCCGAGATCAGGAGGCTCGCCGAAGCGTTGGGCGCCCGCTGGGAAGCGCTATCCGGCCCGGACGTTGCCGCGACCATCGTCGCCTTTGCCAAGCACCTGCGCGTTACTCAGATCGTGGTCGGCGCCTCCCGGCGGAGCCGCTGGAAGGAGCTGCGCGGAGGTTCGGTCCTGGGCAAGATGATGCGCGAGGCCGGAGCGGCGGGAATCGACGTGCACGTGATCGCCCGCCGAGAGCACGAGGTCGACGTGGAGGAACAGATCGGCGGAGCCGACGGCTGAGCGGCGGTTCGCCGTGTTAACGAATTGTTGACGCCGCCGGCCTGAGCATTAACTTCCGGTTGACATGTCCGGACGTAATTTCATAGCCATGGCAGACATCTTGGCAATCCTGGGCATAGCGGTCTTCGGCCTGCTCGCCTTTGGTATCGTGCAACTCCTGGAGCGGCTATGAATCTCACCGACGTGGCCCTCGTCACGCTTTCGATCCTCATGATGGCCTATCTGGGCCTAGCCCTAGTAAAGCCTGAGAAATTCTGATGCAGGCGGCCATAACCATCATCGTCCTGGTCGTGATCCTCGCCCTTTCTTGGCGCTTCCTGGGGGACTACCTGGCCAACGTGTACACCGGACGCACACGCTGGCTGGCTCCCGTCGAGCGCCTCGCCTACCGGGCTCTTGGGGTCGACCCCACAGCAGAGCAGGACTGGAAGACCTATGCGGTCTCGTTGATCGCCTTCTCAGTCGTCGCGATGTTCTTCACCTACGCGATCGAGCGGCTACAGGGCTCGCTCCCCTTCAACCCCCAGCATCTGCCCGGTGTCACCCCCGCTCTCGCCTTCAACACGGCCGTCTCCTTCGTTACCAATACCAACTGGCAGAACTACGCGGGTGAAAGCACCATGAGCTACTTCACCCAGATGGCTGCGCTGGTCGTGCAAATGTTCGCTTCGGCGGCGGTCGGAATAGCCGTTGCCGTCGCCCTGGTCCGCGGCCTGGCGGCACGCAAGCGGGAGACCATCGGCAACTTCTGGGTGGATGTCGTGCGCGGCACCCTCTACGTGCTCCTGCCTATCGCCACCGTCGCTGCGCTAGTCTTCGTGGCTCAGGGAGCCGTCCAAACGCTGTCGGGTCCGGCCACCGTCAGAGACGCTCTCAACGGGGTCCACCAGCTGATCCCGCGCGGGCCGGTTGCTTCGCAGGAGTCGATCAAGCAGCTCGGGACAAACGGGGGCGGCTTCTTCAACGCCAACGGCGCGCACCCCTTCGAAAACCCCACGCCGGTAACCAACTTGCTCTCGGTCATCCTCATCCTTGCCATCCCGGTGGCTCTCACCCGCACCTTCGGCAAGATGGTCGGCAGCATGCGCCAGGGCCTGGCGATCCTGGCAGTGATGACCGTCATCTTCGCCGGCACGCTGGCCTTTACCGCCACCGCCGAGAGCCGAGGCAACACCGCCGTCAGCCGCGCGGGAATCACCTCCCAGGCCAGCGGCAACCTGGTCGGCAAGGAGACCCGCTTTGGAACCTTCAACTCGGTTCTGTACGACGTCACCTCCACTCAGACCTCGACCGGTAGCGTCAACTCCACGCCGGACTCCTACACCCCGCTCGGCGGCCTCGGGCTGCTGTCGGGGATGATGCTCGGCGAGATCTCCCCCGGCGGTGTCGGCAGCGGCCTCTACACCATCCTCCTCTTCGCCATCCTGGCGGTCTTCATAGGAGGCTTGATGGTCGGGCGAACGCCCGAGTATCTCGGGAAAAAGATCCAGGCCAAACAGGTGCAGCTGGCCACAATCGGCATCCTGGTCATGCCAATTACCGTGCTGATCCTCACGGCAATTGCCGTCGAGACCACCGCAGGGCGGGCAGCTACGCTCAACGCCGGGCCGCACGGCTTCACCGAGATTCTCTACGCCTTCACCTCTCAGGGCAACAACAACGGATCGGCGTTCGCAGGACTCTCCAGCAACACCGGCTTCTACAACATCG
>JAJYKO010000928.1 GCA_021788565.1 Chloroflexota bacterium | reverse complement strand
CCAGAATACGCTTCTGCTTCTCGGTCTTGGTCAGGCCATCTACGGCAATGAATTCCCCTAGCGCGGCGTTCACCATCTCTGGATAGCTGTCGAACAGCTCGGGATGGGACTCGAAGAAGGCTGGAGCACGGCGATACTTCTTGAGATCGGCCACAATGAAGCTCTCATCCAGTCTTCGCCGGTATCCTGATAGAGTCGCTGCCGAGAAGTCGCCCCTCTCCTTCGCCTCGATCGCGGTCTCCGCGGCGAGCCTGCCGGAAGTCATCGCCAGGTTCGAGCCCTCGATATGTACGCTGTTCACGAGGCCGGCCGCGTCGCCCACGACCATAAGACCGTCCGCATAGACCGGCGGGATGTGATCGTAGCCGCCCTCTGGGATCAAGTGGGCCATGTACTCCTTCGACTCCCCGCCCGCGATGAGACGCCGCACCATCGGGTTTGCCTTGAACCGCTCGATCAGATCGTAGGGCTTCAGTCCGGTCTTCACGAAGTCGGAGAGCATGGCCCCAAGCCCGAGAGAGATCGACTCGTCGTTGGTGTAGATAAAGCCCGTGCCGAACATTCCGGCAGTGACTTCGCCGAACACCTCAATGGCGGTGCCCTCGTTTCCTTCCAGGGCGAAGCGGTCCTCGATCTTCTCCTTCGGCAGGGCGATGATCTCCTTCACGGCTAGAGCCACACGGTCTGCTGGCAACTCCGCGTGGAGGCCGGCCGCCTTCGCCAGGAGGGAGTTCACTCCATCTGCCGCGATTACCACGTCCGCGTATAGATCGCCGTCCTCCTGGCCCGTACGAATCCCGACGATCTTTCCATCTCGCCGGATGACGTCCGTGACGGCCGTATCGCACAGGAGCAGTGCGCCTGCTTCCTCCGCCTTGCCAGCCAGCCAGCGGTCGAACTTGGCCCGCAGGACGGTGAAGGCGTTATGCGGCTCAGCGCAGAAGCGCTGCGACTTGTAGGCAAGGCTGGTAACCGAGTCGGCATCGAGCAGCCAGAACCGCCGCTCAGATATGGTTCGTTCCAGGGGGGCCTCATCCCAGAATCGTTCCACCAATTGCTCCATATGGTGCCGGTAGAGGACACCGCCCATAACGTTCTTTGCGCCCGGGTAAGAGCCACGCTCGAGCAGGGCCACCTCGAGACCCGCCCTGGCGATGGTCAGAGCAGCGGCAGCACCTGCCGGTCCCGCGCCAACCACGACGGCATCGAACTTTTCTTCTTCCACCCAACCCTCCTCATCGAAAGGCGAGACTGCGCGCCAAAGTGCCCAGCGTGCAAGTCTAGGAGTCGGCACGACCAGTGTCAACGATGGTAGTCCCGAGGAGGCATGATCACGGCAGGGCCTCCCTCGACACGAAAAAGAGCAGGGAATGCATACGCTGCATTCCCTGCTCTCGTCCCCTCGCCCTCATGCCCGCGGCAACTGAATCAACGGCACGGTACCCATCGCGCCGTTGGCTACTTTAGTGACCTGCGGCGGCGATCCTCCAGGCTCAGCGTGGACGAGCGGCGGACCGCCGCTGGCGCTGCCTGTCGGCAAATTTCCTCTGCCGGCGTTTCAGCTTCCTTGCGGCTTCCTTTGCCTTCATACGCTTTTGCTCGCCTGGACCAACGAAGAAGCGGTGCTTCTTCAAATCCTTCAGAATGCCCGAGCGCACCATGCCCCGCTTGAAGCGAGCCAACAACTGCTCGACGCCTTCCCCGTCCTGTGCGACTACATGCATTACCGGCTACGCCGGTAGTTGCCGCGCTCCTGCGCGTAGCAGTCGGAACAGTAGACGGGCCTATCGCCCCGGGGCTGGAACGGAACCTCGGTCTCCTTGCCACAGCGTGCGCACACGGCCGCGTACATCTGTCTGGGCTCGCGCCCGTAGCCGCCTCCGCCATAGCTGCCGCGTCCATCAGCGTTCCGCTCGGCTCTTCGAGCAGCCCTGCACTCCGGGCAGCGCACAGGGTCGTTCGTGAACCCCTTCTGGGCAAAAAATTCCTGCTCCTCGACCGTAAACGGGAACGACCGTCCACAGTCTCGACAGGTCAAAGTCCTCTCGGTGTAAGGCATTTCCTCTCCTTCAACTTCTACCCACCCGGGCAGTCTGTACAGACATCCTACCGAATACCTATGATGGGGGATCGTCGATTCGGGGTGAGCCTCGGCGAGGGGACCGATGGAGTGCCCACTATGGGATGGACGACGCCTCTATCGTGGCATAGTATACCATTACCAAGAAAGTCATTATCGCCGCGGAGACCACGCCGTTCTGAAACTGGTGGCTGAAGGGAGACGAAGGATGAACAGTTACGCCGGCAGCATCGGGCAGTCTAAGTCGGACCTGGATACCCCTGCGCTACTGATAGACCTGCCAGCAATGGAGCGCAACATCACCCGCATGGCCGCGTTCTTCGCCAACAAGAAGACGAAACTGCGCCCCCATGCTAAGACGCACAAGTGCCCAACCATATCCCACATGCAGCTCCAGGCCGGCAACGCGGTGGGGGTCACCTGCGCTAAACTGGGCGAGGCCGAAGTGCTAGCGGCGGCCGGCATCAAGGACATCCTGATCGCGAATCAGATCGTGGGACCGCAGAAGATCGCCCGCCTGATGGGTCTGGCTCACCACACCGACGTGATGGTAGCAGTGGACGACCCAATCAATGTGGAACAGCTCTCGGCAGCGGCGGTAGACGCTGGGATACGGCTTCGAGTGCTGGTGGAGGTCAACATCGGCATGAACCGCTGCGGCGTGGAGCCGGGCGAATCGGCCCTGGAGCTTGCCCGCAAGGTAGCCGAGGCCAGGGGCCTTCGGTTCATGGGACTGCAGGGCTACGAAGGCCACCTGGTGATGCACCCGAACCTGGAGGAACGCCGAGAGCGGACGCTGGCCGCGATGAAGAGACTGGTGGAGACGCGGCGCCTGATCGAGGGAGCGGGCCTGGAGGTGGCAATAGTCAGCGGCGGGGGCACGGGCACCTACGACATCACCGGCAACGTGGAGGGTGTGGACGAGGTACAGGCGGGCTCCTACGTCTTCAACGACGTGAGGTATCGCTCCGTGGGCGCACACTTCGACTGCGCGCTGACGGTGCTGGCCACGGTGATCAGCCGGCCCAGTCCGACCAAGGCCATCACGGATGCAGGACACAAGGTGCTGACCAGCGAGTTCGGCCTGCCGGAGCTAGTGGGGATCGAAGGGGCCTCACTAATCGGCCTCTCCGAGGAGCAC
>JAJYKO010000927.1 GCA_021788565.1 Chloroflexota bacterium | reverse complement strand
AGAGCTGTGAGACCCGCTCTGCGCGCGGCCTCCCAGACGTTATCTCCCACTACTTTCAGCAAATAGTTCCGCCCGAGCCTGGTGCCGATCTGGTACGAAGGATACTCCAAACCATTGACCAGGATGAGAGTGTGACGGAGGAACTCCTGGGCGAGGATCACTCGAGCCCTAATCTCGCGAACGATCTGGTAAGGGCCGTGGACTCGACGTACTCGAAACGGTCGTGCCGAATCACTTGGATCAGTAGCTTTATCGGAAACGCACACCACCGTCACCTGATGCCCACGTTCGGCTAGAGCGTATCCAAGACGATCTATGAAGGTTGCTGGCCCACCAATGTGAGGAGGGAAGATGTTGGTGACTAGCAGGACCGGCCTCACTGGCGCTCAAACCTCGGCTCGAGAGCCCATGGTCTCGCTCCGCTGATGACGGAGAGAAATCGGTCGACTGTTCTTCCAGCAAACGTCTGAATGGGATTTTCGGGCCTTGGGCAAATCCGCTGGACGGCTCGCATCTTGGCTAGCTTGATGTACGGCGGCAACAAGATCTCAGCCTTGTGCGTCAACACCTGGGGCCTCCCCCGCTGTCCTCTTCCACCTCTAACCTCCTCAGATATGTAGGGACTCTCCAAATAGGTTTCGCCAAGGAAAGCGAAGCATCTGTCGCCGAAGATATGCTGGAGCTTTCCGCCGGTGGCAATTAGGCTATAGTTCCCAAACTGGTCCGATATATGAAGCGGGTCCCAGAACACCTCCAGGCGGCCCAATCTCTCAAGCACAGAACGAGTAGTAGCCAGGAACGATCCTCTTACAGTCTCATGTTCGTAGCCTAGGGAGGGTGGAAGCCATCGAGAGTGAGCATAGTACCAAGGCTGCGTCTTACCCCATGCCCTGCGCGGTGAGTTGCGTCCATTACCAACTACAGTGGCGCCGGATCCAAGAAGCTGGACAGTGTTTGGGATAAAGTCCAGACTTCGAATGGTAACATCATCATGAAGAAAGAATAATAGGTCGTAGCGCTGCCAGAGCTGCTTGTCCAGGAACTGCTGATAGCAGCCCCAGTCGTACCCGATGTTTGGCTCAAAGAAGACGTGCGAGCGGTTCACGTGGCCGAACAGGTCCTCAGGCACGGAAGCAGCAGGTCGGTGCGATACCACATACACGTCTGCGCCCGGCACCTGCCTCAGCTGAGCAAACACAGCGAGATTGAAGTGCCAGCCGGCCACGCAGAAACAAGTTCTCAATACCTCAAGACCCCAAACAGCCACGAGTAGCCGAATCGGTTCTGGGTTTCGGTGAAATCATCTCTATCAACTGCTCTGTTACCTGCCGGACGTAGGAGTAAACATCATGGTTGCCGGCAACCAGGTCTCGAAGGGAAGCGGCCGAGTACTCGTCAGAGTGGTGATAGAGGTCCAGGACTTGTCGTGCAATTGCTTCGGGAGACTCGTTCCCGATCATGAAGTTGGGGAAACCTCCTAGCAGTTGACGAAAAGCCGGGTTGCTCGTAAGCACCGGACAGCCACAAGACAGTGCCTCAAGTACTGTCTTGTCCATGCTACCTGTTTCGCTGACGTTTATGTGCAGGAACGCAGATCCGTAGAAGTTCGGGGTGCGCTCCTGTGGAACAAAGCCCACAAACTCCACACTGTTCTGTAGGCCCTCATCCCAAACACGTGTGCGCAGCTCTCGGTCATAGGCCAAATCGTCGTGGTTGAGAGCTGGGCCCACAATGCGCAGGCGCAGCTGCGCCCCTTCTGGATCCTTCTGTAGCCAAGTCATGACCGACAGGAGGAGTTCAAGTCGCTTGCGCCGCGACACTCGGCTAATCGTCACGAGATCACGTCGTGGTCCGGTCACCAGCTGAGGGCGGAAGACCTCTGTGTCTATCCCCTGGCCGATAACTCTAACCTTGCTTGAGGGTATCCGAAATCCCTCGGGCGTGGAGGTCACAACTCGAGTCGCACACTGGTGGGCCAGCCGAAGTTTTCCGGTAACTGTGCCATGAGCGTACCACATCAGGACAGGTATGCCCAGCAATCGGAATGTCGGGTAGAGGATGTACGTCCACTCGCTGGCCATGTGGACGAAGCAAGCGTCGATTCGGTACTGCCGGCACAGGCGGAAAAGCTGCAGGTTCACCATCCACTTACCACCGAGGCGCCCTGGGATTCCCAAAGGGCGCCTGGGAATGACCTCAATGTGCATGTTCTCTGGCTGCACGAACCGGCCTAGTTGCCTGGTCAACACGACCACATACTCGCAAGCGCCGGCAAGCTCGCGGGCAACGCGGGCCTGCCATGCCCGTGCCCCGGAGTTCTCATCCATCTCAAAATTGATGATTAGAAGTCTCACGTTCTCGATATCGTCGTTCAGGAGCCCTGGGAGGCATTCATTTGGGCCGAGCTAGCGGCAGGTCTCTCCACGTCTCGAGCCCCGGAGATCAGCAGGGATACCCAAGCCCTAGAAAGTCTTTCTGCGCTGAAGCAGTTCTTGACGATCTCATGCCCTGCTCGCCCCATCGTGCGCCGCAGTTGCTCGTCTAACAACAGCTTAACGATGCTGCCCGCCATGCCATCGATGTCGCCGCTGGCGTGAAGGAAACCGGACTTGCCATCCTCCACGATGTCCTCCACACCCGCGATCCGCGGCCCCACAATAGGAACTCCCTGAAGCGAAGCCTCCATCACCACGCGGGGCAATCCCTCGCTCTGTGATGTGATGAGAAAAGCTGCCGCGGAGGCATAGACAGGAGGCAACTGGTCGTAGGAAACGAATCCCCTGAAGCGGACCCTTTCAGCAATGTTGAGCTGCTCCGCCAAGGCTTCCAGTTCCTCACGCAGGGGGCCGTCCCCTACGATGTCGAACGAAACGGTGGGATGTGCTGCGGCAGTCTTCGCGGCCACCTGCATCCAAAGGTTCAGGTTCTTCACCGGGATCAGGCGTCCGACAAAGAGCACAGTGGATTTGGGGGAATCGAGTTGGCGCTCCAGTTCAGTGGGCGGAGGAATGGTAGCTGGAATGCCTACAAGATGGACGTTATCGTGCAGCCTTTCCGCGAGCATCCTGGTCATCACGCGTTTACTGACTACACGCATAGCGAACAGGTGACGCATCATCCGAAGGCCCAGGCCTGCGCGTGCCCTGTTCAGCAGCCCTCCACCCTGAGCGCCAACTCCCGAAGTCGCCGTGAAGAAATCGTAATGGACCTGGCCAATGACGTT
>JAJYKO010000926.1 GCA_021788565.1 Chloroflexota bacterium | reverse complement strand
CTCCGTCGCGAATAGCGTCGCGGCGCTGCTGAGGCAGAAGGGGATCCAGGTTGACGTCCTGCCGGCCACCGTGCCCGTGGGTTACAGCGCGGACGCCTTTCTGGCGATCCATGGCGACGCCAACGACAACACCAGCTTCTCGGGCTTCAAGATGGCCCGCGCTACTTGGAGCAAGATCCCCCAGAGCGACGACGCGCTGGTCGCCGCTGTCTCCGCGACATACCAGGCCGCGACCGGGCTCCCGGAGGACACCAGCACCATCACAGAGAATATGCGCCAGTACTACGCGTTCAACTGGATGGGTTTGAAGCACGCGGTCGCCCCCACCACGCCGTCAGCCATCATAGAACTGGGATTCCTCACCACCGCCAGCGACCGGGATCTCATCCTTGAGCACCAGGACCGCGTCGCCTCGGGCATCGCCGAGGGGATCACGCGGTTTCTGACCCGGAATTAGAGGATGACAGATAGGGCTGGGGGGCGCGCCTCTATCCCCTATTTCCCCCCGTGGTCGGGGCTGGCAGAACGCGAATCCTGGTCGCCAGCACCGTGCCGGAGCCAACGGCCTGCCCGTCAGACTGAATCATGTTGCCCGGCTTGATGTCCTGCAGTGTCATGGGGCTCCCATCCACCGACACAATCTGGACACCCGGGCCGAGGGTGATCGTCGTGAAACCGTGCACCTGTTCGGCAAGGTGAATGGCGTAAGCATTTGACTCGACATCCTTCACCTGTCCCGTGATGACCACGTCATCCGACGGCGACTTTTGCTGTGGCGACACTGCATGTGAGGGGGATCTGGGAGATGCGGTCGGGGCAATCGTCACTGGGGGGATTGAGACCGACGCCTGAGTCGCAGGGCTGCTTCTAGCCGCACCGCCCGCGACCGCGGTGGCGCAGCCTAGCAGCACCAGCAGTCCGAGTAATCCGCGTTTGGTCACCTGTAGCATGCCTGAGTTCGCCTCGCATTGGTCCGCATTCAAGAAGGTCGAGCCAAATCGATGATGCCCATCTCTGGCGCCGAGCAAACCACCACGGCACCGGCATCGAATCTTAGGGCTGCCGTACTGATCTCCCCTTTCACGCCCCGATGAAACTGGCACAGTCTGCAATGGCTGACCGGCACCCACACGTTGCCTCCCATCCGGAGTGATATGGGCGGAACGGGAAGGCCCATGGCCGGAAGCGGGCAGGCCACGCCTGCCTCCGTCCGCGCAATGACATCCTTAACCACCCGTGCCGAGGGGTTCGGGAACTGCTGCCAGACAACTGGCAGCCCGCGCGCCTTATCCTGGAAGGTGCACTCGACTGCATCGACCAGATGGAAGGGCTGGCCCAAGTCGTCGATGGCCTCGTGGGTCTCCACGCCAGCGGCGCACGGGCATCTCCGGCAGGTGAACTGCGGGTTCACGTCATCTCGCCGGGCCGGGCACGCCATCTGAGGTACTCCGCGCTGGTCCGGCTCGCCCGTCTCGGGGTCTATCCCGTGTGCGTATATCTTCAAGCCACTATATACCCCTGATCACTGTCCCCTGTTTTGGCACAAACTGCACCCGCAGCTCGCCGTCAGCAAGCCGGACCAGGTTGCTCCCCAACCAGCCGTCCGACGAAGCAGGGAAATCCTCCCTGAAATGGGCCCCTCGGCTCTCCTGGCGCGCGATGGCCGAGAGCACAATGGTCTTGGCCGCCAGACACATCAGCCGGGTCTCCTCCACACGGGCGGTCTCCGCCGCAGATTTGGCGGAGCAGCGGCCTGTCTCCGTGGAACACGCCCTCACTGTAGCCAGGGCGGACTGGAGAGAGACTTCGGACCGTACGATCGAAGCACCATCCCACATGGCCTTACGGAGCTCGCGCCTGACCTCGTCCAGCGACTCGACAGCGGCGCCCCCACCCGGCGGAATCTCCAAACCAACGCTCGTCCCCGGCGCCGGTGGCCTCGCCAGTGCGTGCTCCGCCGCTGCCTCGCCGGCCACGCTGCCCAGCACCAGGGTTTCGCTCAGGGCGTTTCCACCCAGCCGGTTGGCACCGTGGACGCCTCCGGCAGCTTCACCAGCGGCAAAAAGACCCGGGACCGTGGTGCGGCAGCGTCCATCTACGAGCGCACCACCCATCATGAAGTGGGTCGTCGGCGCGACCTTCAGCCAGTCGCGAGCGGGGTCTACCCCCTGTTTTCTCAGGTCGCGCACCAGGCCAAAGTACTTCTTGCGAAGCACCTCCTCCGCCACAGCGGTACAGTCCATGTACACTTCGCCCTCGATGCCATTGCCCTTCTGGACCTCGTAGAAGATCGCCTGGCTCATGACGTCCCGGGTCGCGCGGTCCTCGTTCACGGGATCGTAAGCCGGCATGAACCGTTCGCCGTGCCGGTTCCGAAGCACTGCCCCATCTCCGAACAGGGAGCTGATCACCACGGACTTGAAGGGACTGGTGAGCTGGCTGGGATAGAACTGCACGAACTCCATGTCGCGCAGTGTAGCGCCAGCTTCCAGCATCAAACTGTAGGAGTCGCCGGAGATGTCGCGGGTGTTGTTGGTGTTGGCGAAGATCCTCCCAGCACCGCCCGCCGCTACTACGACCGCCCTCGCCTCGATGTCCAGCAGCTCGCCGCTTCCCAGTTCCATGGCCAGAGCCCCACGTATTTCGCCATCCACGACGGCGAGCCTGATCACGGGTGTCTCGTCCAGGAAGGTGACACCCACTCGATCAGCCGTGGCTCGAAGCGGCAGCGTGATCGAAAGCCCTCCGATGGCCATGGGGAGGGCACCCGTGTCGACAGGTATCCCACGTGGAAGAGTGTGGCCGGGTGGTGTACGGCGGACCAACTCTCCATCGGAGCGTAGAAGCTTCACTCCGCGCTGCTCAGCTTCCAGCAACCGTGGACCGGCCTGATCCGCAAACAGCCTGAGCAGTGTCTCGTCGTTTATCCCCCTGCCACCCGCCAGACTGTCCTGGAAGTGCCGCTCGGGCGAGTCCTCGCTCCCCTCGTAAGGGATCACCGCCGAAAACTGGGACGCGGCCACGACGGTGTTCCCGCTCCTGCCAGCCTTTCCCTTCGATGCGACCATCACGACGGCGCCCCTGGATCTTGCCTCGACGGCGGCGGTCAGAGCCGCAGCGCCCCCACCGATCACCAGCACGTCGCACTGGACCGACTGTTCTGCTCTCGGCATCACGCAACCTCCGGATAGCAGGTTCTGAGTTCTGGGTTCTGGGTTCTGAGT
>JAJYKO010000925.1 GCA_021788565.1 Chloroflexota bacterium | reverse complement strand
TTCGCGAGATTTTATCCAGCACCTCGTCGCAGCGGTACCGCGAGGCTTCTCGGATGAGGCTCGACTACGGCGGTGGTCCGACCACGCTTACAGGTTGACAGCCGGCGCGGGCCGCAACCACAGCATGCGTGGCATATACGCCACGCATGCTGTGGTTGCCATGTCTGCCGCGGGGTGAGCATGAACGAGATTATGGAGACCGGCTTCGGCCCAGGGTTTGACCAGCTTCGTGCGAAGTACGTCGATACGCCGGAACGGGTGGCGGAGTACGAGCGCACTGTACAGACCGTCATGACGATCCGCAAGTTCCTGATGGCCATGGACGGCGAGCGCGAGCGTCTCGGTTTATCCAAGGCAGCACTGGCCCGCCGGATCGGCATGGATCCCTCGGTAGTTCGCCGTCTGTTTTCGTCTGACGCCAGCAACCCCACCTTGAAGACGGTAATCGAGATGCTGAGCGCCCTCGATATCGATGTCGAACTAAAGCTGGCCCGGCGGCCGTCTGCCCAACCCCCGGAGGAGAAACCACGCCGTCGCAAGAGAGCGGCCAAGCCGGCGGCCGCCTGAGTGTCGCCAGAAAAGCAGAAGCCGGTCGACCGGTGGGACATACGGTTGTTCCGCCGCCGTCACTGTGACGACGATCCCCGTGAGACCTGCCCCACCGGGGACTTTCTGGAACTTTTGGCGGCCTTGCAGGCCGCCGTGGAAGCCGGCGATGGTCGTGGAGTTGCGCAGCTTTGGCTCGAAAGTTACTGGAGCCGGGGCCTTGCGTTGGCGGCAGCGACCATGTATGCTTGCCGCATATAACCTTTTCGTAAATAACAGTGTCGTAAATAACCTTGCTGCGACACGGTTATTTACGACACAGCAAACGGGGACTCGATGGCCGCGGGACTGGTTGACCGAGAGAAGCAAACTGCCAGGCTGAACGGGCTTTGGCACAAGGATGGTCCTGCCCTGGTCCTCTTCTATGGGCGGCGCCGAGTCGGCAAGACATACTTCCTGAAGACCTTCCTGAAGGCGCACCGAGGCGTCTACTTCTTGGCCGCGGATTCCACGCCGGACGAGAACCTGGACGAGTTGCTGAGCCAGGTTAGGAGCGCCTTTCCCGACCACACGGATATCACGCGGCGGAACTACCCCACCTGGCGCGTCGTCTTTCGGCTCCTTTGCGACCTTGCCAAGAAAGATCCCCTCCTGGTGGTGCTTGACCAGTTCGGCTATCTCGCCCACGCCGACGATTCCATCCCATCCACGCTCCAGGCCGTATGGGATCGGGACGCCCAGGAGAGCCAACTTAAACTGGTGCTTTGCGGCTCAGAGCTGGGTGTCATGTCGACTCTCGATGACTATGGGGCGCCCCTACACGGCCGCTTCGATTGGAAGGAGCAATACAACCCCCTCGACTACTACGACGCCGCGCGCTTCCTGGAGGCTGCGCTGCCACCGGGAAATGCATATTCTCACCGCGACAGGCTGATAGCCTACGGTATCTATGGCGGCAGTGGCCGCTACCTCGCTCAGATCGACCCAGGCCGGCCACTCGCCGAGAACGTAGCTTCCCACCTCCTCGACCCTGCCGGGATCTTCCACCGAGAGGGCGAGACTCTGATCCGCCAGGAGCGCGATATCCGCGACGCCGCTGGCTACAACGCCATTCTGGCCGCCATTGCGGGGGGCGCCACCGACTGGTCGAAGATCGCCAACCAGTCCCACGTGGACCCCAAGAGCGTGTCCAACTACATGGTCCGCCTTCAGCAGCTGGGCTGGGTGAACCAGGAACTCCCCTTCGGCGAGCAGGCGCGACGCAGCATATATCGCCTTGCCGATAACATGCTCAAAGCCTGGTATCGCTTCGTGTTCCGGCACAGAAGTGCCCTTGAGATGGCCGACCCCGAGGGTGCCTGGCGCCAGTTGATCGAGCCGGACATCCCCGACTACATGGGCCGATTCGTGCTGGAGGAGGTCGCGCGACAGCACCTCGCGCGTTTCTCCGCGCGCTACAACCTGCCGATGATCATGGAGATGGGGCGCTGGTGGAGCCGCAAGGACGACGTGGAGATCGACGTGGTGGCACGATTGCTCGACGGCTCCTACCTGTTCGCCGAGGTGAAGTGGGCATCATCCCCTGTGCCTCTCGGGGAGTTGTTCAAGCTGGAGCGGAAGGTTGCCTCGATCCCCCACGAAGCCTGGAAGAACCGCCCTCGCTACGCGCTGTTTTCGGCCGGCGAGTTCGAGGACAGGTTGGTGCAGGCGGCGGAGAACGAAGAAGTGCTGCTGATCGGCGCGAAGGAGCTGTTCGCCTGAGGGGCCGAGACTGCGCCGCGGCGACGGTGTTCATTCACCAATCCGCCATCCGCGGCGCTGCTGCACGCTCGGGCTGCCATCTGGCCGCATCCCGCGACCGGCTGCCTCACTTCCTCAGCTTCGAGAGCACCTCTGGGTTCACGGGTGTGACGGGGGGCTTCCCCTGAAGCACAGCCAGGGCGTTGTCGACGGCCAGCGAGGCCATCGCCCGCCTGGTGGCATTGGTGGCGCTCCCCACGTGAGGCGCCATCACGACGTTGTCCAGCTTGAGGAGCGGGCTGTTCGGATCCACCGGCTCTTTCTCGAAGACGTCGAGCCCGGCCCCGGCGATCTGCCCCTCCCGCAGGGCGGCGACCAGCGCCTTCTCATCCACAATGGGCCCACGTGCCGCGTTGATCAGGCACGCGGTTCGCTTCATCTTGGCGAGCTGCGCGGCCCCTATCATCTTCGTGGTCTCCGGCAGGAGCGGGACGTGGAGCGAGACGAAGTCCGACTCGGCCAGAAGGGTGTCGAGATCGACGAAGCGGTAACCGCGCTGCTTCTCCAGATCCTCGTGCCGAACGAAGTCGTTGTAGAGGATCTTCATGTGGAAGCCGCCCTGGCCGCGCTCGGCCACCGCGGCGCCGATCCGCCCCATTCCCACGATCCCGAGGGTCGCGTGGTGAACGTCCATCCCGAACAGGTTCGGCGGAACCGACGGCTCCCTCCATTGCCCGGACCGGATGAACCTGTCGCACTCCGCTATCCGCCGCGCGGTGGCCATCAGCAGCGAAAACGCCAGGTCGGCCGTGGTGTCGGTGAGGACGTCCGGGGTGTTGGTGACGACGATGCCACGCTCCGTCGCCGCCGCGACGTCGACGTGGTCAAACCCCACGGAGGAGGTCGCGAGCACGCGAAGCCGCGGGGCCTTGTCCATCAAC
>JAJYKO010000031.1:5936-16084 GCA_021788565.1 Chloroflexota bacterium | reverse complement strand
TCCGATCAGTCCACCGAGCCCGGTGAGGGCCAGGGTCTCGGCCAGTAGCTGGCCGGAGATGTCACGCCGCCGCCATCCCACCGCTCGCATCAGCCCGACGTCGCGCCGCCTCTCCCACAGGCTTGCGGCCGTGGTTCTAAGCAGCCCTGCCATCGCCACGAGCAACCCTGCCAACCCCACGAGGAGGCCGAAGCGGTCTATGAGGTCGAAGGTCGCCCCGAGAACGTCGTTGAAGGAGCCGGGAGTTGTCACGATGGATTGACTGCCCAGCATCGTCTTGGCCTGGCCCGCGACGACCGCGGCTTTGGATGCATCCGCCTTGATGAACAGGATGTTGGCGTCGTCGGGCCGGAAGTCGAAGACGGCCCGCACGTTGGGGGCCACGGTGGAGAGCGCCTGGGCGTCTGCCAGGGGCAGGTAGACGTTGGCGTTAGCCAACTGGCCGGCCCGACTGGTGTCCACCAGTCCCACCACGGCGAAGGGCTTCCCGGCTATGGTTACCCGGTCACCCACCGCCAGGTGGTTCTGGGACGCATAACTGGTGTCGGCCACGGCCACCCCGTGGTCCCCGGGCCGCAGGAACCGGCCTGCCCGCACAGCAGCCTGAAGGCGCCCGGGCCCCACCGCCTGGCTCGGGTCCAGCCCAAGCCCGACGAGGAAGCTGCTGGGTTCGAAGTCCCAGAACAGGACGGCCTGGCCGATGTCCTCCACGCCCGGCAGCTTTCGTATGGCGTCGATCTCATTCTGATGGATCGGCGCAGTGGAGTGGGGGAAGACGATGCCTTTGAAGTCGTCGGGGACAGCGCCCTGCCGCTGGGCGACGATGTCGGCCCCGATTTCGGCCAAGGGTGCTCGTGCGGCCTCCCTGTATCCGGCCGCATAGGCCTGCAAACTGACGAACAGAGCTACCCCCACGGCCACGCTGAGGACAGAGGCGAAGGTACGACCGGGACGCCTGCGAAGCTCGGCGTAAAGATAGGATAGGTTCATATGTTTCCTTCAATGCCCTCCTGATGCTCTGTCTAGCAGTCTCTGACTCCCAGGAGTCGAGGCTTCAGCCGGCCGTCCCGGGTACCCCCGCTAAAGGGTCGATTCCAGGCCTGGCAAGTCGACTCCAGCCCTGGCGAGTCGATTCCAGGACTGGCGGAAGGAACCGTAGCATGGTCTTGTTGGGATTCACTTCAGGGAAGCTAAAGGTTTTCTAAAGACTCGTTACAGAGGCAGGTGGATGGTGAAAGAGGCGCCGTGGCCGGGGATGCCGTCGCTCTGGGCCACAAGGCGGCCACCGTGGGCCTCGACGATGGCGTGGGCTATGGAGAGCCCCAGCCCCGCGCCCCCTTCGGAACGAGAGCGGGCCGGGTCGGCGCGATAGAACCGCTCGAAGATATGGGGAAGATGCTCCGGAGGTATGCCGTCGCCGGTGTCCTCCACCGAGAGCCACAGCTGTTCTCGCGCGCCGATCGGATACTTCGCTCGCCCGGCCAGCAGCGTGATCCTGCCTCCGGGCGGGGTGTGCCGCACCGCGTTGTCCAGCAGGTTCAGGAGCGCTTGCCCCATCCGCTCCGTGTCAAGGCTCACGGGCGGAAGGTCGAGCGGTACCCGACTCGCCAGGTTCACCCCCTTGGCAGCGGCGACGGGCTCGATGCGGGCCGCGGTGTCCCGGGCGAGATCGGCGAGGAGGCCGGGGCGGCGGTTCATCTGGGGAGGGCCGGCCTCCATAGAGGCCACCTGCCTGAGGTCGTCCACCAGGCGCAACAGCCGGTTGACCTCGCCGTACATGGCCTCGAAGGCGATCTCCGCCGAGCGCCGGTCGGCGATCTCGCCCGAGTGGAGCCCCTCCAGGTAGCCCCGTATCACCGTGAGAGGGGTCCGCAGGTCGTGAGAGACGTTCGCTACCAGTTCCCTACGAAGCTGCTCGACGCCGGCCATCCCCTTAGCCATCCGGTTGAAAGCCCTGCCCAGGGCGGCTATCTCGTCCTGGCCCCTTTCCGGAACCTGCACGGCGTAGTCCCCCTGGGAGATGCGCGAGGCCGCTCGCCCCATGTCAGCGAGCGGGCGGCTCATCGATCGCGCCATCAACACCCCGAGTCCGGCGGCGATCAGGGCCACGGCCAGCCCGGCAGCGACGAGAGCGCGGGTGACGCCTGTCAGGAAGGCGGCGTCCGCCCTCTGCACCGCTACGCTGCGCTGAACGAAAATCGTTCCGATGGCCGTTCCCCCGCTGCCTGTCACCGAGATAGGTATGCCCAGGTCCGAGATCTCGCTTGCGGCTCGACCGATCAGATCGAGTCGGGTGGCCGCCACGATGCGTCCCTGCACGTCTGCCAGGGTGACCTGCCCACCGATCAGAATGCTAGCCTGATCGATGCTCGGTTGGATGCCCTCCCAGGTTCCGTGCTCGGTGTGATACCCGGCCAGCATCACCGGCAGCATCTCGTCATGGGTGGTGGCCTGGTCGTTCAGGTAGCGGGAGAAGGTCTGAGCGGTGGTCACGTAGATAATCCCGGCGAGGAGGGCCACTGTGAGGGCCACGAGGGCCAAGTAGCTGAGGAGAAGGTGGCGAGCCATTACTTCTCCTGTTCGTAGGCGTAGCCCACGCCCCGGACGGTGCGGATCAGGTCGGCGCCCTCAGTGCCCAGCTTCCGGCGCAAGTTGCTCATGTGGGCTGTGACTGTTTCTTCGCCGGCGTCGTCCTCGTAACCCCACACCTTTTCCAGTAGATGGCTCCGACTGAAGGCCCAGCCTGGGTTGCCCATCAGCAGATGAAGCAGGTCGAACTCGGTGGGGGTGAGATCGAGGGGATGGCCGTCCAGGGTCACCTGGCGGCGAGCCGGGTCCATGAGCAGGCGCGGGCCGCCCAGCAGGGTTGGCCGTGGCGGCTCGGTGAACTGGTAGGCGCGGCGCAGAAGCGCCTTCACCCGGGCGACCAGCTCGGTGGGACTGAAGGGCTTCGTCAAGTAGTCGTCGGCCCCGATGCCCAGGCCAATGGTCTTGTCGGTGTCTTCGGCGCGGGCGGTGAGCATGAGGACGGGCACGGTGGACCGCTGGCGTATGCGGCGGCAAAGCTCCAGCCCGTCGAAGCCGGGGAGCATGAGGTCCAGGATCACCAGGTTGGGCTTTTCCCGACAGAAAGTGTCCTCACCCGAGGGCCCGTCCTGGGCGGCGGCGACGGAAAAGCCCTCGCGCTCCAGGTAGAAGCGCACCATGCGGGCGGTTTCCGGTTCGTCTTCGACCGTCAAGATCTGGAAAGCTGTCATGTCACCCACTCGAACAGGAGGAGTGCTGCCCGCCCGCTGGCACCAGGCTGCCGTCACGGACTTGTTGTGCGGAGGGGTTGCCTCGCAGTCCGACTTCCCCCCTCCTGTCCGCCAAGAGCCTACACCAGTCGCCGCACCATTGCTACACCCGATACGCGGGTTCGCTGCGTTGGTCGATGGCCGGTCACCCGAGTCAAACAACAGACTGGTAGGGCCGGCTTTTCGGCTCACAGGCTCGGCTGGGTCGAGGTGCCGTTCATCCTGGCGGAACGCGGCTGGTCCGCGTCAACCAGTTGCACGCCATAAGTGTAGTCGCTGGGGATCCAGACACGGAGAATCTCCCCTCGTTCCTCCATGCTGTGAAGCGTCTTGGCCAGGTCGGCGACGGGCACTCCCAGGTTGTTTCCAATAGTGTCCTGGCTGAGGGCGCTGCCCGCCTGAACCAGCATGGATCGGATCTGCCCGTCCATGTTCTCGTAAACGTCGGGATTCGCCCCTGGAAGCTCTTCCGTACTGCCTCGCCGCTTCAGCAGGCTCCGGGCTATTAAAAGCAAGACCAAAGCTGCCACGCCGATGCCCAACGGAACCCACCAGTTGGTCCACCAGAGTCCTCCGGCACCATACTCGCCGAAACGTCCAAAGTGTCCCATCACTCTCCTCCTGGCCCAACGGGCCCCAAATCCTGTGGGGATTTGTGAGCCACGTCGTCGATTTTGACCACTTCAGGCAGTCTAGCAGAGAGGCAGTGAAGAGATTGTGAAGTTGACGTGAGAGATCGATGAAGGTCGGCGACAGGCTCGAACCCACCGAGAATCCTCACAACGTATTCATCATTCTTTCACACGTCAGACGCTATCGTGTCACCGCGGGGTCTTCACCGGACCCCAGCCGGAGACGAAGGGAGGTGAGAATAGATGAATAGAGGCTTTAAGGTCATGGCAGCGGCTCTTGGCGCCGTGCTTCTCCTGGGGGTCGTCGCGGCAGGCGCCGCCTTCGCGGCCGACCCGCCGAGCGGCTCCTCGGGCACGACCAACTACTACAACGTGTTCACGAGTAAGGTGGCCAGTATCTTGGGTATCGACCAGAAGAAGCTCACCGACGCCACAACGCAGGCCCGGAACGAGACCATCGACCAGATGGTGAAGGACGGTCGGATCACGGCGGACCAGGCGAAGTTCATGAAGGACCGCGCGGCATACATGCAGGCCAACGGCGGTCCGATGGGCTTCGGTCCAGGGGGCTTCGGAGGTGGCCCCAGGTTCGGCGGCGGGTTTGACAGGCCGTGGGGGACTCCCCCGTGGGCTGCTACCCCGACGCCCACCACCCACTAGCACTGGATGGTTGGGGCATGGGCAAACCATCGCAAGGGAGGCGGCGTTCGCCGCTTCCCTTGCTCCCAGCGGGCCTTGACGGGAGAGACTATCCCACTCGCATCAGACGCTTTTGTCCCGTTCCAGGCCATCTCTTTCGGATCCACGGCGGTCGGGAGGCGGCAGATGGAGGTTGAGATCGAAAGGGAACAAGGCGAGATCCTGGTCGTATCGCCTGGGCGGGAGTTGGCTGGAGCACTTGAGTCCCAACTGGCCCCGGACGGGCTGAGCCTGCGCCGGATGGACGGATACTGCGCCCCAAGCGAGGATCTACATGGGTGGCACCCTGTCCTCATCGTGGTGGACCTTCAGCCGCCCGCGGCGACCTGGCTCGAGCAGTGCTGGGAAGTACGTTCGGCCTCCCGTGCGGCCCTGATCGCCATCCTGCCGTGGTCCGACTCTGACCTAGCAACGGCTATCCTAAACCTCGGGGCGGACGACTGCCTGGCCCGCCCCATCAGTTCCCGGGAGCTTACCCTGAGGATCCGTGCCGTCCTGAGGCGCATGACGTACGTGAGGCTCCCTAAAGTCCTGCCATCGAAGCAGGGCCAGGACAGTGACACAGCGAGGCAAACTGGTTCCGTGCCGCGATGTGGCACAGTGACTCGAAGGAGGAGATCGTGAAGGCTGAAGCATCGACAGCGGAGGGCATGGCACTTCCCGGGAAGGCGAGGGAAATCAACGGCTGGTTGGTGGTGGCGGCGCTCGCCCTGCTGGCCCTCGTCGCATACGTAGGCTACACGCGTCTACATCAGACGGCGGTTCCGGCGACCAAGCCACAGATAGCGACCGTGACGAAGGGCACAGTCGCTGCAGCCGTCACCGCTACAGGGTCGGTCGCCTCGCCAGCCACCTCCAGACTTGCCTTCAAGTCGGTCGGGAATGGGGTTGGGATCGTGAGCCAGGTCCTCGTGTCGGTTGGCGACCAGGTGAAGAGGGGGCAGGTGCTGGCGAAGCTGGAGGACGGCGACCTGAAGGCCCAGGTGACCCAGGCCGAGGCCCAGCTCGCGTCCGCCCAGGCCAAGTTGGACGGTCTGAAGGCCGGCTCGAGAGCCGAGGACTTGGCAATCGCTGAAGCGGCGGTCACCTCGGCCCGAGCCAGGGTCTCCCAGGTCCAGGAGGGCGCCACGGCCGCCGACCTCCAGGCCGCACAAGCGGCGGTGGATACCTCGCGGAACAACCTCACCGCCGCCCAGGCCAAGCTGGCCGACCTGAAGGCCGAACCCACGGCGGATGATCTGGCGGCCGCTCAGAGCGGCGCGGACCAGGCCAAGGCCAACCTGAGCGCGGCCCAGGCCAAGCTGGAGCTGGTGAAGCTGGGGCCGACTTCCGCGGACTGGGCAGCTGCCAACGCGGCCGTGGATACCGCAAGGACCAACCTGAAGGCGGCTCAGGTCAGGCTGGATCAGACGAAGGCGGGGGCGTTACCTGCCGACGTCGCGGCGCAGGCGGCGGCCGTGGACCAGGCAAGCGCGAGCCTGATCGCCGCCCAGGACAGGCTGGAAAACTGGAAGAACGGCCAGACGACCAGTGCCAACGGCACCAGCAACTCCCAGGTGGCCCAGGCGGTCCAGGCTGCCGAAGACGCCTATAACGCGGCTGCGACGAAGCTGCAACAGATCCAGAGCCCTACCGCCTCGGACCTCCAGGCGGCAGTGTCCGCGGTGGACTCGGCCCAGGCCGGCTACAACTCGGCCGTCGCCAAGGTGGACTACATGAAGCAGGGGGTACAGCCCCAGGACGTCCAGCAGGCGCAGGGCGCTGTGGACGCGGCGAAGGCGGCCCTCGCCGGAGCTCAGGCGAAGCTGGACCAGGTGAAGGCCGGTCCGACCCAGGCGGACCTCGTGCAGGCGCAGGTGACGACGGACAGCGCCAGCGCGGCCCTCGCCAGCGCCGAGGCGAAGCTGGAGGAGCTGAAGGCGGGGGCAACGCCCGAGGATTTGCAGATTGCCCAGGCGGCCTTGACCCAGGCGGAGCAGCAACTCGCCATCAAGAAGGCCCCCTACACCGACGCCGACCTCCGGGCCGCCCAGGCCGCGGTGGACCAGGCCGCGGCTGGCCTGTCCCTGGCTAAGATCAACCTGGACAACGCCTCCATCGTCGCCCCCTTCGACGGCGTCGTGAACGCGGTGACGGCCAGCCAGGGCGAGATGGCCTCGGGGCCCATCGTAACCCTGGTGGACCCGAAGCAGGTCCGGGGCGACGTCAGCATGGCCGAGACGGACGTGGCCCGTGTGAAGCTGGGCCAGGATGCGCAGCTCACCTTCGAGGCCCTCCAGGGGCCCAGGTTCGCTGGCAAGGTCATCGCTATCGCCCCCGCCGCGACGGTGCAGTCGGGCGTCTCCACCTACCTCGTGTCCGTCAGCGTTGGCGACCTGATCCGGCAGCAGGCCGGGGCTTCCGGGCTGGGGACCGGCACCCCTCCCGCGGGCATGACTCCCCCGGCCGGCGTCACCCCGGGCAGTGGAGCTGCCCGCGCTGGCGTCATCGCGGGCAGTGGTACGCCCCTCGACATCTCCACACTAAAGCCCGGGATGACCGCCACGGCCACCATCGTCTACTCCCAGAAGACCGACGTCCTCACCGTGCCGAACCGGGCCATCAGGATGCAGGGGCAGGACCGGGTGGTGGACGTGCTGGTGAACGGCGTGCCCCAGACCAAGGTGGTCAAGGTGGGACTGAGCGGCGACCAGGCGACGGAGATCACCGATGGGCTCTCCGAGGGGGACCAGGTGGTGATCCCGACCACCGGCACCACGGCCGCGACCGTCCCCGGCCTGCCAGGCAGCAGTTCCACCTATCCTGGTAGTGGTCCGGGCAGCGGCGGTACTGGCAGCGGGCTACCCCACTAGGGAGAGTGTGATGAGCGACGCGATAATCAGCATCTGCGATCTGACTAAGGTGTACGCCATGGGAGACGTGCGGGTGAACGCCCTTCAAGGGGTATCCCTGGAGGTCCAGCTAGGGGAGTTCGCCTCCGTCATGGGGCCGTCCGGCTCCGGCAAGTCCACCCTGATGAACGTCCTCGGCTGCTTGGACCAGCCCACGAGCGGAACTTACCTGCTGGACGGGACCGAGACCAGCCGCCTTTCGGACGACCAGCTTGCCTGGATCCGCAGCCGGAAGATCGGCTTCGTCTTCCAGGGCTTCAACCTGCTCGCCCGCACCAGCGCCCTGGAGCAGGTGGAGGTGCCGCTGATCTACATGGGAGCGGGCAACCGGCGGCGCCGTGCCCTGGAAGCCCTGGAGTCCGTGGGGCTTTCCGACCGGGTTCACCACACGCCGACGGAGCTCTCGGGCGGGCAGCAGCAGCGGGTGGCCATAGCCCGGGCACTGGTGAACGACCCCGTGTTGATCCTGGCCGACGAGCCGACAGGCGCCCTGGACACCGCCACCAGCGAGGAGATCATGGGGCTCTTCAAGCGGCTTAACACGGAGAAGGGGATCACCGTGCTGCTGGTGACCCACGAGCCCGACGTGGCAGCCCACACCAATCGGGTCATTCGGCTGAAGGACGGCCGCGTCACCGGCGACGAGCGCCTAGTGGCGACAGACGCGGAGACGGGGAGGCACGGGGACGCGGGGAGAGACGGGACCCACAGCAACGGCAAGGTGGTGCCCGAAGAGTTGAAGCCGCTTCCTGATGCAGCGCGCAAGGCTCGCTCTCGGTGGCCTCGGGTGGCCATTCGGTTCCCGCTGCCGACCATGGAGGCACGACGATGAAGCTGACCGACAGCCTGAGGATCGCTCTGCGGGGGCTCTCCGCCAACAAGATGCGCACAGGACTCACCATGCTGGGTCTGATCATCGGGGTGGCCGCGGTGATCGCCCTGATGAGCGTGGGCAAGGGTGCCGAGGCGAGCATCGTCGCCCAGATCCAGGGTATGGGCACCAACCTGCTCTTCGTCAGCCCCGGCACGACCCAGACGGGTGGGGTGTCCAGCGGGGCAGGCACCGCCGTCACCCTCACTTACGAGGACGCCATGGCGCTGGCGAGCCTGCCCGCGGTCTCGGGGGTGGCCCCCGAAGGCTATGGGATGGGCCAGGTGGTGGCGGGACCCATGAACTCCCGAACCCGCATCACCGGCACCACCCCCGACTACGAGCGGGTCCGCAACTTCCACGTCGCGCAGGGGGAGTTCTTTACCCAGCAGCAGGTGGACTCGCGGGCGACGGTGGCGGTTCTGGGCAGCCAGACTGCCCAGAACCTCTTCGGGGACGTCAGTCCGGTGGGCCAGAACGTCCGCATCACCAGCGTCATGAACGGCGCGGGCTTCACCTTCAAGGTCATCGGAGTCATGGAGTCGAAGGGCTCTCAGGCCTCGGGCAGCCAGGACGACGTGGTCTTCATGCCGATCACAACCCTCCAGGAGAGGCTTTTCACCCAACGGACGGCGGGGGGCAGCCACAGTGTACGGAGCATCAACGTCCAGGTGGCCTCGGAGGGTGTCATGACGGACGCGGTCCAGCAGATCGGGGACCTGCTGCGCCAGCGCCACCGGGTGATCCAGGACGACTTCCTGATCAAGAGCCAGGACGACATGCTGGCCACTGCCACCCAGATCACGGGGGTACTGACCCTCCTCCTGGGGGCCGTGGCCGGCATATCACTGGTGGTGGGCGGCATCGGGATCATGAACATCATGCTCATCTCGGTGACGGAGCGGACCCGGGAGATCGGGATCAGGAAGGCCATCGGGGCGAGGCGGCAGGACATCCTCTCCCAGTTCATGGTGGAGGCCGTGCTGGTCAGCGTGGTCGGGGGGATCATCGGCATAGTCTTTGGGGTGGGCTTCTCGCAGCTTCTCTCGGGTGTCACGGTGGCCGGCCAGGTGCTGAAGACGGTGGTGGTGCCAGAGTCGGTGATACTGGCCTTCGGCGTCTCCGCCGCCATCGGGATCTTCTTCGGCATCTACCCGGCTACCCGAGCCTCCCGACTGAACCCCATCGAGGCGCTGCGATATGAGTAAGACTGCGACAAATCTTCACAAAATCTTTAGAACCGAGTGCTATTCTACGATCCGCGGGAATGAAACCGGGAGGCTCAGCCATGGGCAAGAAGGTGCTCGTCGCCGACGACGATAGCAAGATCTTGGACGTGATGAAGCTCTACCTGGAGAGGGACGGCTACCAGGTCCTCACGGCCGGGGACGGCAGGAGAACCCTCGAGACCGTGCGGGAGATGCACCCCGACCTGGTGGTGCTGGATTTGATGATGCCGGATCTGGACGGCCTGGACGTCTGCCGCGTCCTCCGGACCGAGTCCAACGTCCCCATCATCATGCTGACCGCCAGGACGACGGAGAACGACAGGGTCCACGGCTTCGACCTCGGGGCGGACGACTACGTGACGAAGCCTGCCAGCCCCAGAGAAGTGGTGGCCCGTGTGCGGGCCGTGCTGCGCAGAGTGGCCGAGAAGGAGGCCGAGGACGGTCCCCAGCAGATAAGGCTGGGCTCCCTGGCGGTGGACTTTCGCCGCCACGAAGCGAAGTCAGGTGACGACCTCGTGCCGCTGACCCCG
>JAJYKO010000031.1:0-5926 GCA_021788565.1 Chloroflexota bacterium | reverse complement strand
CAGGGTGCTGTCGACCGAGCCGGGTCGCGCCTTCAGTCGCTCTGAGCTGGTCGAGCGGGTGCTCGGGAGCGGCTACGAGGGTTTCGAGCGAACCATCGACGCGCACGTGAAGAACCTTCGGCGCAAGATCGAGCCCGATCTGTCGCACCCGCGATACCTTCTGACCGTCTTCGGGGTGGGCTACAGGTTGGATGAGGCAGCACTATGATCCACAGCCTACGGGCGCGGCTGCTCCTCGCCTTCGTGCTGGTGCTTGGCGTGGCCCTGGGTGGGATGTCGCTCTTTGCCAGCAGCACGACCAGCACGGAGTTCCACGGCTTCATGGCTCGCCGCGCCCAGATGGGCTACCAGCGATTTCAGGTGGTGCTCGGCAGCTACTACGCTGAGAACCACGGCTGGTCGGGCGTGCAGCCGGTGTTGACGCAGATGGCCGATGTGACGGGCGACCACATCCTGCTGGCCAGCAACCAGGGCACCATCGTGGCAGACTCCGAAGGCAAGATGGCTGGCCAGCCCGCCGGTAAGTGGCAGCCCGCCGTGACCATCATCTACCAGGGATCTCAGGTTGGAAGCGTCTATCTCAATCCCGGGCCCTCCGCCGAGACGGCGGTGGAGACGGCATTTCTCTCTTCCGTCAACCGCTCCCTTCTGCTGTCGGCCGGCGCGGCAGCTATTCTCGCACTTGTTCTCACACTGATCCTCTCCCGCCGCATCCTCGGTCCCGTGGAGGCCCTCACCGGGGCCGTCCGGGCCATGGAGAAGGGCGATTTGGGCCAGCGGGTGCGGGTCGAGTCGAGCGACGAGGTCGGGGAGCTGGGCCGTGCCTTTAACGCTATGGCCGGAAGCCTGGCGCAGAACGAAGAGCTCCGCCGGAACATGGTGAGCGACGTGGCCCACGAGCTGCGCAACCCCCTCTTCAGTATACGGGGCAACGTTGAGGCGATCCAGGACGGGCTACTGGCGCCCGACGGCAGGACGATGGACTCGATCCACGAGGACGTTATGCTGCTGAGCCGCCTGGTGGACGACCTGCAAGAATTGGCTCTCGCAGAGGCGGGCCAGCTCAGGCTGGACAAGACCGTCACCGACCTTTCAGAGGTGGCTCGCCGCACCATTCGGGCCGCCGAGCCCGAGGCGACAGCGAAGGGTATTGCCCTTGTTGAGCAGCTGCCCGAGGACGCGCCGCTCGTGGAGATCGACTCGGGCCGGATCGGGCAGGTGCTTGGCAACCTGCTCCGCAACGCCCTGGCCCACACGCTGGAGGGGGGCACCGTCACAGTCTCCGCCGGTGGCTATCAGCCGTCAGCCGCCAGCCGTCAGAACCCAGAACTCAGAACCCAGAACTCGCCTCACCCAACTCATCACTCATCACTCATCACTCGTCACTTGGTCGAGGTAATCGTCTCCGACACCGGCACGGGCATACCTCCGGAGCACCTGCCCCACGTCTTCGAGCGGTTCTATCGGGTGGATCCATCCCGAGCGCGGTCGACGGGAGGGAGCGGGATTGGGCTTGCGATCGCCAGGCAGTTGGTAGAGGCGCACGGTGGGAGGATCTGGGCCGAGAGCGAGGTGGGAAAGGGGAGTGTCTTTCACTTCACGCTTCCTCTGACAGTGCTAAAGTAAAGCGGCCACCAAACCCGCGGGACCTTTGGCACGCGGTCCTGCACTGGCGCGCCTTGATCCCCCGAGACCCCGCGGGTTTCACCGACCCCCGTCACCTTCCCACCAGGGTAGGATTTTCCCCACCACGCCCATTAGGACGATTCCCCATCGAAAATCCCGCGTTGTGCCGATTCCCCCCGTCGACATCCCCTGCTACGTTCTAACGGTGGCACGGAGTCGTGTCACCAGCGGTCTCTCGCCGCCGCCATGGGGGCGAAACTCGAGGGGGGGCCTCCCAGCCTCCGGGCCTCGTCGCCCCTGGCGGCTACACCGGCCAACGTTGCCGGACACGAAGGGGTGTACTCATGGCTAGAGCGGTCAGCCGCCGCGATTTCCTCAAGATGGGAGCGGGCGCCGCGGCGGGAATGGTCTTCCTGCGCTTCCGCGGTCTCGATCCCCTTGCCGGCCTTTCCGTGGCAAGTGCCCAGGGAGTCACCGGCACGAACGGTCTTACCTGGAAGCCAACCATCTGCCAGATGTGCCCCAACATCTGCGGCGTGATGGTGGGCGTCAAGCAGGTAGCAGGCAAGGAGCGGGCCGTCAAGATCGACGGCAATCCTGCCCATCCCTATAACAAGGGGCGCGTCTGCGCCCGGGGCCAGGCCGGCATCCGCCGCCAGTACGGCCCGGACCGCATCAAGACCCCGTTGATCCGAGTGGCAGGCTCGAAGCGGGGCGAGTGGGCCTTCCGCAAAGCGAGCTGGGACGAAGCCCTCGACTACATCTTCGCGAAGGTGAAGGAGCACAACATCCAGCCCTACGAAATCGCCATAATGGGCGCGTCGAACATTTGACTCTTCTACAAAGCCCACCGGTTGGTGCTGGCAAAGGTTCTCCAGATCCCCAACATCGTCTCCTTCCAGGTCCAGAACTGCATGCTGGGACAGCATTTTGGGCTGGACAGCGTGGTTGGATCGTTCAACGCCCACGACGAGATTGCTTCGGACTACGCTAACGCTAAGATCATCCTCTCTCTCCGGACCAACGCCTCCATTACCTCAGCCGCGGGGCGGACCCGCCGTCTCACGGACGGCCTGCGAAACGGCGCTAAGCTGATCGTGATGGATCCCCGTAAGTCCGAGGCTGCCACCAAGGCCGATACCTGGCTGCCGGTGAAGCCCGGCACCGACCAGGCCGTGCTGCTGGTGGTGCTGAAGGAGATCATTCAGAGGGAAACCTACGACGCCGAGTTCCTGAAGAAGTACACGAATGCCCCCTTCCTCGCCATGGCCGCCCCCCAGGGGCCGATGGTGCAGATGGCCATGAAGGCCGACGAGAAGACCGGCAAGCCCGTCGAGTTCTACGTCTACGACGAGACGCGCAAGGAGATCGTGGCGCTTCCTGGACCGGCAGGCGGCAATCTTAAAGACACCTCCGGCAACCCCGTCTCACCGGCCCTTACGGTCCCCGATGGGCTCACCTGGCAGGGTAAACCGGTCAAGACCGCCTTCCAGTTCCTGATAGACAGGGTCAAAGGCTATACGGCCGAGTGGGCGGCCGGGATCGCCGACGTGCCGGCAGACCAGATAACCAGGATCGCCCAGGACTTCGCTACCATCCGGCCCGCGCTCGTGGACTCCGGCTGGTACGACGCCCGGTACATCAACTCCATCCAGACCTGGCGCACGGCGGCGCTGATCCAGACCCTGATCGGCGGTATCGACAAGCCAGGCGGCTGGGTGTACACCGCCGACGTTCGGGAGCTGAACACCAACTTCTGGAAGGCGATGCGCGCGGGCGGTTCCGTGAGCATAGCCCCCGGCATGTACGGGGCCATCGGGCAGGCGGCCCTCTTCGACACGCCCTCCAACTGGGCCCACGGGGTGCCGACCGTCGCCAAGGTGTGGAGCGATGCGCAGTGGGCCGCCGGCAAGGACGGCGTGGCCTTCGACATGTCCTCCTACGCGGGCTATCCCGAGGCCATGACGGGCAAGGTCAGCTACCAGGGCAAGCCCTACCAGCTCAAGTTCGTCATGCTCACCGCCTGCAATCCAGTCCGCACGTCTTACAGCGACCAGACCTGGAAGGAGGCCCTCTCCAGCCCCACGCTGCCCCTGGTGGTCTCCTACGACGTTGAGCCGCAGGACACCACCCTCTACGCCGACGTCATCCTGCCGGACTTCACCTACATGGAGCGAAGCGACCCCCTGTACAATGCCGCCCAGTCCTTGGACCTGGCCCTGGTGGCCCGTAATCCCATCACACCCATCGTCGACGGCCGCCACATGCTGGACATCTACTTCGAGCTGGCCAATCGCTTCGGCAAGTACGACCAGTACGTGAAGGCGATGTCGAGCTTCTTCGGTTGGGAATACGGCGCGTTCAAGGCGATAGTGGACGGGGCCCGGGCCCACGGACAGTCGCTGGCGCCGGGGCTGCGGGACTTGATGATCGCGGACACGGCCAAGAAGATGGGAAAGCCGGTGGAGGAGCTCCAGAAGGCATTCAACGAGCAGGGGGCGGTCCTCGAGTCCACCATGGAGGAGCAGCTGAAGGAGGCGGGGATCCCCTACGTCTACCCTGCTCCGACGCCATCCGGCCGCATCGAGCTATACAGCCTCTTCTTCGCCGGTTTCACCAAGGATCACGGCTACAAACCCAACTGGGACCCCATCGTCGCCTACATGGAGCCCGAGTGGAAGCCGGGGATGAAGCCGGGCGATCCGCTGGCGGACGACGAGTTCTACTTCACCCACGGCCGCATCGCCACCATGAGCCACACCTCCACGGCGGACAACGACCTCCTGATGGCCCTTACCAGGGAGCAGTGGCTGCTCTACACGGGGCTCTGGATGAACCCCCAGAGGGCCGGCAAGCTGGGCATCAAGAGCGGCGATGCCGTCGAGCTTGAGAACAGCGTGACCGGTCAGAAAGCCGGGAGCACCGCCTACGTGACCGAGCTCATTCGTCCCGATACGGTGTTCATCACCTCCTCCCTGGGGCACGAGAACCAGCAGCTGGCCACGGCGATGGGGGTTGGGACAGCGCTCAACAAGCTGGTGCCCTACAAGATGGAGCCGGTGGCCGGCGCGGCACAGACCGGGCAGTTCACCGTCAAGGTGCGCAAGACCGCCGAGGGGAGGGCGTAGGCCATGACCAGATACGGGATGGTGATAGACCTGAACGTGTGCACCGGGTGCCGTGCCTGTCAGGCGTCCTGCACCATGGCGAACGAGACCCCCTTCTGGTCGGAGAAGTACCGTACCCACGTGGAGGACAGGACCAGCGGGACGTTTCCTCAGGTGAGCCGCTCCTTCCTGCCTCACCTGTGCATGCAGTGCGACAACGCGCCTTGCATCGCGGTCTGTCCCACGGGGGCCAGCCACAGGACGGCAGAAGGGATCGTGGTGATCGACGCCGAGAAGTGCATGGGCTGCAAGTACTGCATGGTGGCCTGCCCGTACCAGGCCCGCTACGTCTGCGAGGCCGAGGACGTGAAGAAGGCCCAGGAGATATACGGGGAGGGCCCGAAGGCCGCCGCGGTGGACAAGTGCAACTTCTGCGTGGAACGGCTCAAGGACGGCCTGGAGCCGGCCTGCGTGGCCACATGCCTCGCCGGGGCCCGCATCTTCGGTGACCTGGACGACCCGAACAGCCAGGTGGCCAAGCTGGTCGCGAGCGGCAGGGCGCAGCCACTGCGGGCCGATCTGGGCACCAAGTCCAAGGTCTACTACGTGGGTACCCTATCGGGAAAGGGGGGTTAGAGGTATGTACGCGAAACAAGAGGTGTGGGGAACCCTGATAGCCGCCTACCTCTTCCTGGGAGGGGTTGGGGGAGCCGCCGCGGCCATCGGCCTGACGGCGGACCAGTTCGTCAAGCCTAACCGACGGATGGGAGTGATCGCTGCCCTCTCCTCCTTTGCTTTCCTGTCCGTGGGCACCGTGCTGCTTCTCGCGGACCTGCTGCAGCCGCTGAATACCATTTACTTCTTCATGAACCCCGGCTCCTGGATCTTCTGGGGGATCGTGTTCATCGTGGGGATGATGGCCTTCGAGGTCCTGTACGTGCTGCCCTACCTGGAGGACTGGCCGCTCGTGGGGCTGCTATCCCGCGGCCTCGCCTTTCTCAAAGGCTGGCAGAAGGGAACCGCCCTGCTGGGAGCCCTGTGCGGCTTTGCCGTGACGGTCTACACTGGCTTTCTCCTGTCGGCGGCGCCGGGGATCCCCTTCTGGAACACGCTGTTGCTGCCGGCGCTGTTCACCGTCTCGGCCTTCTCGACCGGCCTCGCCTACCTGATGGTAGCGCTCACGCTGGGAGGCG
>JAJYKO010000924.1 GCA_021788565.1 Chloroflexota bacterium | reverse complement strand
GGGATGGGGAAGATCGGGGGGGATCTCCCCCCTCTCCACAGCCTGCATCTGGAGGTGAACTGCCTGCTCTGTGAGGTCGTCGCACGCGGCCGCGATCTGGGCCGGGTCGTCCAGCACCACAAGCCCACCGCGCGGCAGATAGTCCAATAATGTAGCGTGGGCCAGAAAGCCCCGATAGAAACCGATGTCCGGCACGGCCTGGCCCTGAGTCAGCCTTTCTACTTCTCTGGCGAAGGCGTCGCGCGCTTGTGGCGTGCAATGGGAGAGATCAAGCCCGTGGAGGGCAGAGCGCGTCCCATAGTCAGCAGGGGGCAGCAGCTCGTGGGGAGGGCTGATCACAACCTCACTCAGCGGTTCCACGGATCGCTGAGTGGCCGGGTCGAAGCTGCGGATGGACTCGATCTCGTCGCCGAACAGCTCGATGCGAAACGGGTAGGGGCTGCTGGGCGGGTAGACGTCCAGGATGCCGCCGCGACGGCTGAAGCTGCCGGGCGCCTCCACCACCACCTCGGGCTCGTAGCCCATCTCCACCCAGTGTTTGAGGGTGGCATCCATCCGAAGCCGTTCGCCAACCCTCATGCGGCTGATCGAGCGGCGTAGCTGCTCCGGAGCCATGATGCGCTCCATCATGGCGCGGCCGCTAGCCACTACCACGGGGGGATAGTTGTGGGTGACGGAATTCGACTCGTAGGGGCGGACCGCTGTGTCCGCCCGCGTCCTCGCCGGCAATGCGCCGGGCGGGCCGGCAGGGCCGCCGGCCCCTACAGGTCCCCGTGTCCCCCTCTCTCCCCGTCCTGCCAAGACCGACATGGCCGACAGCCTGGCAGCCGTGGCCGTGGGGTCGGAGGGCATGCGCTCGTAGGGCAGGGAGTCAGGCTCCTCGAACAGGAGCACACTCTCGGGATCGGCCGACCAGAGAGCGATCTGCTCCTGGAGCTCCCTCGTCTTCCCAGGTCGAGAGGCAATCACCAGGATCGGGACCCCGAGCCGCTGTTGAAGGGCGGCCATGAGGTACGGCTTCACACCCTCGGCCGGCGCCACTGCGATACTCTCGCCACGGCCCAGCCGCTCCAGCAACTTGGGAAACCCTTCCCACCTGTCTATGAGATTCAACAACCCGTGTAGTTGCATATGAGCTGTCAGCTATCCGTTGTACCTGTTCATGGCCGTCGCCAGGCCGTCCCGCAGGGCATCTTCCACGGCTTCTACGGCCCTGGTCAGGGCGTCCTCGATCAGCGGGCGCTCCTCGGTTGGGAAGCCGGAGAGGACGTGGTCCACTGCGTCCGTCTCCGGCGGCCGTCCTATGCCGATCCGCACCCGTGGGAATTCGTTTGTCCCCAGCATCTGGATAAGGGATGCTACCCCGCGATGCCCGCCCGCGCTGCCCCGCTCCCGTAGCCGTATCCTTCCCACCGGCAGGTCGCGCTCGTCGTAGACCACGATCAGGTCGGACGGCGAGAGCCTGTAGAAGTGGAGCAGGCAGGAGACTGCCTCGCCGCTCAGGTTCATGAAGGTCTGGGGCTTCGCCAGCCAAACCCTCTCTCCGTCGTACTCGGCGCCTCCTACCTGGGCGTTGCACTGCTTCTTTGCCACGGCCGCGCCCCATCGCCGGGCCAGCCTGTCCACCACCATGAAACCCACGTTGTGCCGTGTCGAGGCATACCGCGAGCCGGGGTTGCCAAGTCCCACGACGAGCTTCACTTCTGACTCCACACACCAACAGGGGCTGGTCGGTGGACCAGCCCCGTCGATCTCATCGAGGCTCGCGTCCGCAAGCCCGGGCGCTACCCCTATTTTACCAGAACCGCGGCCGAATTCGCCGGAGCGAGATCTGCCCCTAGTATGCGTTGCCGCCCCTGAAGACGGTGAAGACGGTCCGAAGGAGGATCTTGATGTCGAAGAGAGGCGACCAGTTCTCCACATAGTAGATGTCGTATTTGGTGCGCTCCTCGATCGAGGTGTTGCCCCGAAGCCCGTTCACCTGTGCCCAGCCCGTCATACCTGCCTTTTCCTTGTGCCGCTCCTCGTACCTAGGGATGATCTGGCGGAACTGCTCCACGAAAAACGGCCGCTCGGGGCGAGGTCCCACCAGGCTCATATCCCCCAGCAGGACGTTTATGAGCTGCGGAAGCTCGTCGAAGGAAGTACGGCGCATGAATCGCCCGAGGCGCGTGGTCCGGTGGTCATCCGGGGTAGCCCAAACCGGGCCTGTCTGGTCCTCGGCATCGGGCCTCATAGAGCGGAACTTCAGCAGCTCGAACGGCCTGCCGTCGATACCCACCCTCGTCTGGGCGAAGAATACCGGGCCTTTAGGCGAGGTGAGCTTTATGAACAGGGCCGTCATCATCATCAATGGTGAAAGCAGCACCAGCGTCAAGGAGCTGATCGTCAGATCCATGATGCGCTTGATGGTGAGGTTCCATCCGCGCAGGGCCACGTCCCGCACCCTGACCAGCGGGAGGCCGCCTAACTCCGTTACACTGACCTCACTGGACATGATCTGGAAAACATCAGGGAACACCTTCACGTTGAGCCGTTTCTTTCCAGCCGCGTTCACCAGTTCGAGCATCTCCCTGTGACTGACTGATGGTGAGGCAAAGATCACTTCGTCGACGTGGTACTCCTGAACGACGTCGGGAAGAGCGGTGATGGGGCCCAGCACAGGCATGTTAAAGGGCGGTAGCAAGGCAGAATCGTCTTCCAGGAAGCCAACCACCGAGTACCCCAGCCCAGGCCACATGGATATTCGATCGTACACTATGCGCCCTGTCTCCCCAGCACCTACGATCAGCAATCGTTGCTGGTCCACCCCCAGGCTTCGGAGGATGGAGATCAGGCCGAACAGCAGCAATCTGGAAATCCACAACAGGAGCACGCTGGCGCCCCAGGTCCACACCAATACCCAGCGCGGATAATCCAGCCCCTTGAAAAGCATAGTGGTACTGCCGAGGCCGAAGAGGGTGCCGGCCGACACCGACAGGAGCACTGCGTAGAAGAGATCTATCCGCGAGGCTCCGCGTTGTGGCACGTAGAGCCGGACAGCGAACACTGTCATCACCACTCCGAGGATGATCAAGATCATCAGGTTCTGGTAGTTCTGGAGAGGCGGCATGGTGAAGCTGGCCCTTGGCTCCAGATATAGCCGTAAATCGTAGGACATGGTGAAGGCGCCGACCATCAACAAGATGTCCACGACAAGCAGGAACAGGCTGAAGATCGTGGTGAAGAATCGGTTCA
>JAJYKO010000923.1 GCA_021788565.1 Chloroflexota bacterium | reverse complement strand
CCCACCAAGACCATGATCGCCAGCGGACGCGTCGCGTACCTCGCCCGCCGGTCTGAGGACTACGGCATCCACACCGGTCCAGTAACCGTGGACATGTTGCGGGTGCGGCAGCGAAAGCGAGACATCGTCAACAGCTTTCGGACCGGGAGCGAGAAACGGATCGAGAAGACTGAGAACCTGGACCTGCTGCGGGGAGAAGCCACCTTCACCAGTCCCAACTCGCTCGACGTTCGCCTGAACGACGGTACCGTACGTCGCCTGTCCGCCGGACAGATCTTCATCGACACCGGAGCCAGGCCGAGCACGCCCGATGTGGCCGGACTGGATCGGGTGCCGTTTCTGGACTCGACGTCGATCATGGAGTTGAACGCCGTCCCCGAGCATCTGCTGGTGCTGGGCGGCGGCTACGTGGGCCTCGAGTTTGGGCAGCTGTTCCGGCGCCTCGGCAGCCTCGTCACGGTTATTCAGCGAGGCCCCCAACTGCTCGCTCGCGAGGATCCCGACGTGGCCGAGGAGGTCGCCAAAATCCTTCGAGAGGATGGGATCGATGTGCTTCTGGATGCGGCGCCGCCGCGGGTCGAAGCCAGAGACAGGACCATCCGCCTCGCGGTGCACACGACGGATGGCGAGCGGGAGTTCACCGGGTCCCACCTATTGGTTGCGGCGGGCAGGGCGCCCAACGTCCAGGAGCTCAACCTGCCGGCGGCAGGAGTGAAGACCGACGAGCAAGGTTTTGTAGAGGTGAACGAGCGACTGGAGACAAACGTGCCGGGGATCTATGCGCTCGGGGATGTCAAGGGAGGGCCGGCGTTCACCCACATCTCTTACGACGATTTCCGGATCCTCCGAACCAACCTGATCGAGGGAGGGAACGCGACGACGAATGACCGCCTCGTGCCCTATACCGTCTTCATCGATCCTCAACTGGGCCGCGTTGGACTCAGCGAGCAGGAGGCCCGAAGACGAGGCCTGAATGTTCGAGTCGCGAAGTTACCGATGACAAGCGTGGCCAGAGCGCTGGAAGTCGACGAGTCCCGCGGGTTCATGAAGGCGGTGGTCGACGCGGATACGGGTCAGATCCTCGGTTGCGCGGTTCTGGGTATCGAGGGAGGCGAGATCATGGCGATGATGCAGATAGCCATAATGGGAAAGCTTCCCTTCACGGCGCTGCGGAACGCGATCTTCGCCCACCCGACGCTGGCGGAGTCGTTGAACAACTTATTCTCGTCCATTGACGAGTGATGGGACGCGCGAGTCAGCCGTCCCGCCGAGGCCAGCCCTGGCCGCCGTGGTAGAATGCTTCCCCAATGGGGTAGGCAGCTGCCCACCGTGAGCGAAGAAGGAGGCATACAGATACAGATGGCGGACCCGGTCGCTTATCGATCACTGGTACGAATCGAGCGCGTCAAGGGCTCCTTACGTAGGGCATACCTGCCCGCGGAGTCGAAGCCGGTATTCTTCGGGGTTCACTCGGAGATAGCCGAGCACTACGGAGTCGATCCACAGATCAACCAACCTCACGCCGCCACACTTGACTACCTGGTGGCAGCCACAGCCGGTTGACTCACCGGCACCCTGGGTGGCGCGCTGGAAGCGCGCGGGATCCCGGCGGGAGAAGGCTATTTGACCTCAGACGCGCTGGGCGAGGTAGAGCTCGACGGAAGGGTGCTGGTGGTGCGACGTATCCACGTTACCTATCACCTCCGGCTCGCGCCTGACAAACGCGACGCGGCACTCCGGGCGCACGCCGTTCATGCCAACAGCTGCCCCATGTATCGAAGCGTCGGCGGCTGCATAGACATCACGACTGAACTCCAGATGGAGGACATGCCCGCGGCATCTTAAGCCGCCTGCCCTCCCCCTTTGTCGCTGGCGGCGTTGCCGGGTGTTGCCGCCAGCCGCTCGAGCAGTTCGGCCACCGCGTCATCTCTAACGTGGATAGGGCGGCTCGCAAGCCGCCCCTACGCCGTCGGGCTACTGAGCAAGCTGCCTCTATTCAATTTGGGACGGTCTCGTGCGGCGAGGAAAGAGGATCGTTCGTTAGAGATCGAGACACAAGAAGAGAACTGCTGGTTAACGCAACACTAAAGTGAAGCGGCGACCAAACCCGCGGGGTCTTTGGCCCCGAATCCTGAACTAACGCGCCGTGATCGCCGAGACCCCGCGGGTTTCATCCTGGCTTTGGTTTAGACTCAATCGAACTGGACGACGGCTGGTTGCTCAGGACTTGTAGACCTGTCCGTCACCGATTCGGCCGCGGTGCCGGACATGTTCTTGCCCAGCAACTCTCTCGCCGTTCTGGTGTAGGTCCGCTCGATGTCGCGCCGGCTTATCAGGCCCACTGGCCGCGCGTCTCGCCCCCCTCCCTGCAGCACCGGCAGGCCCGACACATCGCGCTCCCCCATCAATTCCATCACGGTTGCGAGAGATTCCTCCGCGGTGGTGGTGACCACGTCGGTGGTCATGAAGCTCGCGACCTCCTGGCCGTTCCGCTGTGGGAGGCGCAGGAGGTCTTCACGGGAAACGATGCCCACGAGGCTATCTGTTTGAGAGTCCACAACAGGCAGCGAGTTTGTGTGCTCGGCGGCGAGACGCCGCTCGACTTCCTTCGCCGTATCTTTGTTTGTCACAGGCACAATGTCGGTTCTCATCGCGTCTCTCACCCGCAACTGGGCGAGGAGCGGGAAGGCATACTCGTGGCGGTGTGCGGGTGACTGAGCCGGGGATTCCACCTGGCTTTCGTAGATGGTGTTACGTCCGATAATCACGTAGGCGATGCCAACCGCAAGCATGGCAGGCGCCAGTATTGTGTAACTCCCTGCCATCTCGCTGACCATGAACATCACGGCCAGCGGCGCGCGGGCCACGCCGCCGAAAAGCGCCATCATGCCGACTACTACGAACGCTTCGGGGCTCGCCGGTACATGCCCTACGTTGCCGTGTAGCGCAGTCCACACGGCTGCTCCCAGCATGCCTCCAATGAACAATCCTGGAGCAAAGACCCCACCGCTGCCGCCGGAGCCGATCGAGAGAGAGGTAGCCACTATTTTGCCAAAGACAAGGAGGAGTATCAGGCCCAGCGGGATGGTCGTCTGCGGCACCATGACTATCTGGAGCCATCCGTAGCCCATGCCGAGCACCTGTGGGAGGAAGAGGCCGATGAGGCCAACCGCCATCCCGCCGATGGCCGGTTTGAAGATGTTGGGAATCTCCAAGTGGCGAAAGAAATCTCGCACGGCGTAGAAG
>JAJYKO010000922.1 GCA_021788565.1 Chloroflexota bacterium | reverse complement strand
CGATGTGCAGTTGGTTGCCGTCTCCAAGACCGTGACGCCCGAGGTCATCGTCGAGGCATACCGCCTCGGCCAGCGGGAGTTCGGCGAGAACCGGCTGCAGGAGTTTCGGGACAAGCGCTCGGTTCTACATGCGGCGGGTGTCGCGGCCCGATGGCATATGCTGGGCCACCTTCAATCGAACAAGGCCAGACTCGCGGTCGAACTGTTTGATATAATCCAATCAGTCGGATCATTGAAGCTGGCTCGGCTTCTGGACCGGGATGCCGCGGAGTCGGGCAGAAGGCTCCCGATCTTGCTGGAGGTGGACTTCTCCTCAAGCCCGGGGAGGTCGGGCTTCAAGCCTGGCGACCTGGATGCAGCGGCCGCGGAACTGGTGGGGCTGGCCAACCTGGAGATTCAGGGGCTCATGACGGTGGCACCGCTCGGGTTGGATGCCGAGGGGCAGCGAGGAGTGTTTAAAACGTTGAGGATCCAGCGAGATCGGCTGGCAGCGAAACATTCGGGCGCGCGTTGGCACCATCTATCCATGGGCATGAGCGACGATTTTGAGCTTGCGATCGAAGAAGGGGCGACCATGGTGCGCATCGGGCGAGCCATCTTCGGAGAACGCCCACCGGTCCAGGCTTAGTAGTGACCCGAGGAGGGTTCGAACTTGTACTACTACTTTTATCGGTTCGTTGATCTGCTGTTCAACATCCTGATCTTTGCGATCATTGGGCGGGCCCTCCTGTCCTGGTTCAACGTGGGGCCGGGCAATCCCATCGGGCGGGTTCTGTTCGAGCTCACTGAGCCCATTCTGGGACCGATGCGACGTGTCATCCCCATGATAGGCATGATCGATATATCGCCAATTGTGGCGATATTTCTGCTGAACTTCCTGCAGAACATCATCCTGCAGTCGTTGCGGGGCTTCAGCTAGGGCACGAACATCTGTAGCCGCGGGCTTCACGCCCGCGCGTTCTCGTGGGGATGCTGGCTTAACGCCCACGCGGACGCGCACCCGTGAAGCGTGCGGCTACGATTGCCCTGGCAGCCGCGCTTCCACGTCCTCCATGGAAGGCAGGTCAATGTCGATGAGCTTCTCCCTCGATCTCTCGCCCTTGCTGAGCCCCACCTGGTAAGGGCGCAACCCGAGAGCCTCGGCCAGAAACTCCAGCAGGCTCCGGTTGGCCTTTCCCTCTACTGCGCGAGCCCTCAACCGCACCCGGAGCGTCCCATTCTCCCAGCCTGCGATCTCGTCCTTCGACGCGCCGGGCTGCACCCGCACCAGGATTCTGACCATGCTTATCCAGTCCCGACTAGATCTCTGCCATCACCTCGCGCGCCGCCGCCACCGTAGCCTTCACGTCGGCTTCGGCGTGGGCCGCGGAGACAAAAGTCGCCTCGAACTGCGAAGGAGCGAAGTAGAAGCCGCGCTCGATCATTCCCTGGAAGAACCGGCCGAAGGTTGCCGTGTCGCTAGTCAAGGCGCTCTGGTAGTCAAACACGGGACCTTCGGTGAAGAAGGCCGTGGACATGGAGCCGATTCGGGTCTGGAAGAGCTTCTTGCCAGCACGGCGTGCCGCGTCCCCGAGACCCTCCGATAGCATCGCCGAAAGCTGATCCAGCCGCTCGTAGACACCCGGCTGCCGAAGCGCCTTCAATGTCTCGATGCCCGCGGTCATGGCGAGCGGGTTGCCGGAGAGGGTGCCCGCCTGGTACACGGAGCCAGCGGGAGACATCATCTCCATCATCTGACGTGGACCGCCATACGCCCCGACAGGCAGGCCGCCGCCAATGATCTTGCCCATCGTCGTCAGATCAGGCATGACCCCGAACAGCTGCTGTGCCCCCCCGTACGCGACGCGAAAGCCCGTGATCACTTCGTCGAAGATGAGCAACGCACCCGCGGCACTTGTGAGTTCCCGAAGCGACTCGAGAAAACCCGGCTTCGGTGGGATCACTCCCATGTTGCCTGCCACCGGCTCCACGATGACCGCGGCGATCTCGCCTGGATATCGGATGAAGGCATCTCGGACAGCCTCCGCGTCGTTGTAAGGGAGCGAGATCGTCATTTGTGCCGCCGCTTGGGGTACGCCAGGACTGTCTGGAGTGCCGAGGGTGGTTGCGCCTGAGCCCGCTTGTACAAGCAGCCCATCTGAATGACCGTGATAGCAGCCCGCGAACTTCACTATCTTGTCGCGCCCCGTGAAGGCGCGCGCTAGCCGCAGTGCACTCATCACGGCTTCCGTGCCGGAGTTGACGAACCGCACCATCTCCACCGAAGGCATAGCCTCCACTACGAGCCTGGCAAGCTCGCTCTCGAGCGCGGTAGGAGCGCCATAGCTTGTTCCTCGCTCCGCGGCAACCTGGATGGCCTTTACCACCGCGGGATTGGCGTGCCCCAGGATCAGCGGGCCCCACGAGGATACGTAGTCCACGAAGCTATTGCCGTCGACGTCGAAGACGTGGCAGCCCGCCGAGTGGTCGATGAAGATTGGCTGGCCCCCTACGGCTCGAAAGGCCCGGACTGGGCTGTCAACTCCACCCGGAATCAGCTCTCGAGCCTCAGCAAACAGCCTTCGCGACTTTTCTGTCTGCATGTCTCTCTCCTATATCCTCTGTTTTCCGGTCATCTTCTCTACGCTGATGGATATCGCGACCGTGGTATCGATCGTCACCATTTCGGGCTCATATTCGCGGTCCGGCATGAGCCGATCGACATACTTCTGTACGAAGAGGTCCAAAGCCTGGTGCTTCTCCGGCCCGTCTTGTATCACGCGTGCCGTGCCGAAGCAGATGACGCTCTTGTAGAGCTGCGACGTATCGCAAGCGTAGCCACCTGTCGCGATAACGTCGCCGGGTTCGTCAACTTCGAAACACACCCTGGAGTTGACGGCCAGGTTCTCCAGCAGCTGGCCGGAGGTGGCGCAGTGGAGGAAGATGGTCCCGTCCAGGGGAACGTGGACGAAGTTCATCGGGACCACGTATGGTGCTCCACTCGCATCGGTGGTGGCGATCCTGCCAACCGGAGTCCTGTCCAGTAGCCGGGCGCATTCGTCTAGTGGCATCGCCCGATCCTGCCTACGCATCTCGCTTGGCACTTGCCGAACCTCGCTTTCTCGGACCTTGGGTGCTGAGCATTCTACCATGAGCTCGATGCTTCGGGCAGGGCCTTGCATCTGCCGGGGTGTGCCACACGATTGTGGTTTGCCGTAGGGGCCGGGCGCCGTACCCGCCCGATTGTGGTTTGCCGTAGGGGCGGGG
>JAJYKO010000921.1 GCA_021788565.1 Chloroflexota bacterium | reverse complement strand
CTGCACCACCGGGCATGGTTCGGCCTTCGACATCGCGGGTAAGGGCGTGGCGAACGAGGAGAACATAAGGCTGGCGATCCTGCTGGCCGCGAAGCAGGCGGTGATACGTAGGGCAGAGAAAGCGGCGGCGAAGCCGTAGCATCCGGACGGATCAGGCAGCTTCGATCACCGGTACCGCAAAGGAAAACAGAGCCTGGGCCAGGAGCGACCCAGGCTCTGTCTTGTCGTTGTTCTGTCTGAGGCACAACGACTGGCCTCAGCTACGCCGCCACCTCGATCACGACCGTCTCCGCCGGCCTGGTCTCCTCTGGAATAGGCCTGCCCAGGTCCTTCAGCGTCTCCAGGTAACCTTCGATCGCCTCTCTGGCATTCACCAGAGCCTCCTCCCTGGTATCGCCCTGTGTGTTGCAGCCCGGCAGCGCCGGTACACGGACAGTATAGCCTCCCTCTTCTGGGTCCGGTGTCAGGATTACAGTGTACTGTCTCACAGCAGCTTCTCCAGATCCTCCGGCTTCAGGCCTGCGTCCTTCAGCAAGTCGCTCAGTAGTCCAACCTTGAGGGTCTTCCCCGCGTGAATCGGCACGACCACGATTCCGTGCTTGCTTGGGTGAGCGAAGAAGCGGTGTGATCCCCGCTGGCGCACGAGTTACCAGCCATCTCGCTGCAGCGCGCGGACGAAGTCGCCTCCTGTGATCCTTGGAAGTCTCGGCACGCTTCGCCACCCACAAGCCAGTTTTCTCGGCTCAACAGTATAGCGCAGATCGCGCTCGCCGAAGTCGGAACTTCGTCAGTTGTCCTGGGACAGCTTACCAGGATGCCATTTCCATGGACCACACGGATTTCCTGAATAGCATAAGGCGAAGGCGTGCAGTGCTTTCCTGCCACGGCATGGTTCAGCAGTGGGGTCGCAGTGTGGGATGGGGAAGGGAGGGCGAAGCTCCTGCTGAGCCGCCTGTTTCCTACCGGCGTGGCGGCTCGCCGGGACGTGAGGCGAGCGAGCGCAGCCTCACGCGCCCTCCCCCGACTGTCACCCCATCTTCCCGCCCTCCTGAACCATGCCGAACATGAAACTGCGTGTGATGGACCAGACGTGCGCTTACCTGAGATGGGGTAGTGTACGCGGGATTGCGGAGAAATCTTCCGCAGTTGTTCGCACGCCGCCTGTGGGGTGCGCCAGGGGAGTCAGGGGGGTCCATGCCGACGGATAGTATGGTCCCTATGCTGTCGGATCGTCGGGCGAGGGTACGAGCGGTAGGCGCACCACGAAGAGGCTCCCGTTCCCCTGGGGCTCTTCGTAGGTGACGGTGCCTCCGTGCATCTCAACTATCTGGCGGCTGACAAACAGCCCGATTCCCATGCCGACGAGATATCCCCCGGAATGGGCCTGGTAGTATCTCTCGAAGACACGCTCCTGCTCCTCCTTCGGTATGCCTGCGCCCCGATCGCGCACCGCGACTTTCACCCATCCGGGCTCGCTTCCGTCAATACTCACGTCTATCTTCGAGTCCTGCGGGGAGAACTTGATTGCGTTGTCGATCAGATTGACCAGGACCTGCTCGATGCGCAACGGATCGATGAAGGCAAGGCCGTCGGATCCCACGCGGTGAAGTTCGATGGCTCTCCCGGAGTGAACGTGCCGCTCATCCTCGATAACCATTCCGATCATCTCGGACAGGTCCGCTTGCTTTCGATGCAGGGCCAGCTTGCCAGCCTGAAGGCGTGAGAGGTTGAGAAGCTGATCGGTGAGCGAGGACAGCCGTTTTGCCTGCTGGTCGATCCGGTCCATCGCCTTGGAAAGGAGGTCGGGATCCATCGTTCCATTCCTGGCCAGCTCTCGCTGTAGGAGCTGGGCAAAGCCTTGGAGGGAGGTGATGGGGGTCTTGAGCTCGTGAGACGCGATCGAGATGAACTCGTCGCGCAGCTGGATGGCCTTCTCCGCCATAGCGCGGGCCTCCTGCTCTGAGGCCAGCAGCTGCTCCCTCTCGGCCTCCGCATTCTTGCGCTCGGTGATATCGCTCACCACGACGCGGTACACAGGCTCGCCGGCGTCATTCTGCGCGGCGGTCGCCTCCAACCGAGCCCAGCAGGGAGGGGCGTCATTTCTCGCCAGCCGCAACTCACAAGGTTGCGGCGCCTCGGCCTTGAGAAGTAGTTTGCGGTGCTGGAAGTAGCTATCCAGGTCCTCGCGAAAGATGAAGCGGCTTAGCGGCTGTTTGACCAGCGCACCCCTTGCCACCCCCAACATCGTGGCGACGGCAAGGTTGGCCTCCAGGATCATCCCCGTTTCGCCCATGGTGAGATAGCCCGCCGGCGCCAGATCGTACAGGTCGAAATACCGCGCCCGCGAGGCTTCCAGCTCCTCCCTCGCCCGACGCAACTCCTCGTTCTGCATTTCCAGCTCGATCTGGTGCACCCGCAGGTCGTGGAGCAGCTCCCTCGACGCCTCGGGGGACAGGGCGTCCAGGCTTTCCGGTATCTGGCCGGCCTTCCCCTGAACCGTTTCCTCTGCCTGCTTCCGCAGGGCCTGGGCTCTGTCAAGACCCCCGAGGTCTCCGAGATCTCGCGGGTCAGGTTTCCCCGAGGTCTCTTTCTTCGTCATCCACCGCCTCCCTCTGCGAATTTCCTCTCCGTCGTGCCGATGGCGTACACCTGTCCGGACGCATTCACGAGTGCGGTAGCGGTTACCCAGACTTGCACGATCCGGCCGTCTTTGGCGATCCGTTGCGCGTGGTACGGCTCCAGAACCCTGGAACGGCTAAGCTGCAGAATTACGGCCAACGATTCTTCTCGCTGGGCTTCGGGGGTCAGGTCGCGAATGTTCATCGCCAATGCCTCGGCCTCGCTCCAGCCGTACATCCTTTCCGCCCCCGGATTCCATGCCAGGACGCGGCCCACCAGGTCCTGCACCACGATGGCATCGTACGCGTCCCGCACCACCACGGCCAGGCGGCGCTGAGCCTCGGATGCCTGCAGCGCCTCCCGCGCCTGCTTGACCTCGGTGACCTCGGTGAAGGTGATCACCGTGCCCTCGATCACGTTTTCCAGGGTGCGATAGGGCCGGATGCGCATCAGGAACCACGCTCCTTCCCTGGTCTGGACTTCAACCTCTTTGGGCACAAGACTGTCCAGCACCCCCTGCACGTCCGCCACCAGGCTGTCGTAGCCCACCAAGTTGTGGACTATGTGGCCCACAGGCCGTCCGACGTCGGTCTGGATCAGGTTGATCACCTGGGTGACAGTAGGGGTG
>JAJYKO010000920.1 GCA_021788565.1 Chloroflexota bacterium | reverse complement strand
GTATCAGTCGGGTTTCCCATTGATCGCGACCACTTTTCCGGGGGATTGCTCCGGCATCCCTTCCGTTCCGGCGGCCTGCCATCGGCGCCGCTCGCGGGCCGAGTCGGGGATCAACAGGATTAACGGGATCGTCAACTGGAGAACCAGGGCGACCACGAAGAACAGCGTCCGCATTCCGGCCGCCTGATCTGGAAAGAAAGAAAGCACGAGCACGGTCGTGCTCACGCCCATGATGCCCCCCGTGATGCGAAACATGCCGCGCAGTCCCGTGATCGCCGCCGCTCTGCCGGGAAGCATGTCGATGGAGGCATTGTTCGCCGCGGGAGTAGCGAGCCCCATTCCGACGCCCGCGATAGCCACCTCCACCGCCATTAGCCAGAAGCCATCCAGCTCCAGCGGTCCCAGATATGCGCGATTCCAGCCCTGGCCGAGCAGCGCGAGGCTGAGTCCCACGATTAGCGTACCGGCGACCATCGGCTTTCGATAGCCCGCCCGCAGGATGAAAAGGCTGGACACCGCGGCCACGGCTGTCAGGGCCAGGGACCGGGGCGTCAGCACCGCACCACTCTGTACGGTGCTCATGTGGTACTGGACGACCGCGAAATAGGGCACGAAGGAGAGAAGCCCGAGCACGGCTATCCCATAGACGAAGTTGTAGATATTAGCGGGAAGAAACGGCATGCGGGCAAGCAACTGGATCTCGACGATCGGATGGTCGGTCCGCCGCTCCTGCCGGATGAACAGCACGAAAAGGAGAAGCGAACCGATAACCAGCAGCCATATAAGTGGAGAGCGCAAGGCGGTAGGATCGGTACCAGCGGCGGTCATGGCGTACATCAAAGCCAGCATCGCTCCGGCGTAGAGGGCAAGACCAAGAAAATCGATCGGCTGGCGCTCGACTGTCTGCCGCTTGGCGCGCAATACAAACTGAGCCCCGATGAAGACCACCAGGCCGATGGGGAGATTTATGGTGAAGATCTCTCGCCAAGACCAGTTCTGGATGATCCAGCCGCCGAGATTGGGGCCGATGATTCCCCCGATCGGGAAAATGCTGCTGAACAGGCCAATAGCTTGCATTCGCCGCTCTTTGAACTGATCGCTCACGATGCCGACGGCGGAGGGCATCAATCCGCCACCGCCCAATGCCTGGATCACTCGAAACAGGATCAGAAAGCCGATGTTGGGTGCGAGGGCGCATAGCAGCGAGCCGATGGTGAAGCTGCCGATGCAGAACATGAAGACCCGCTTCCGGCCGAGCTCATCACTCAGCCTGCCGATCAGGGGCATCACCACGACCTGGGTGAGCTGGTAACCTGTCATCGTCCAACCCACCCAGTTGAGGCTGGTATCGAGCGAGCTAGTGAGGGCCGGGATCGCGACCGCGACGATGGTGGAATCGATCGAGCTCATCAGCAGACCGAGCGCGGCGAGTCCAAAGAATATGTAGCGAACCGAGGGGTTCTCGGGATTAGCTTTAGCCACGGTGTTGGTCAATGCACCGCCCTCAGATCCAAACGGCGCCGGTGTCCGCACCTTCCACTCGTTCGCGGTAGGACGCGAGGACACCGTGGGCGGGATGGTCGGGCCGTGCGGGAGGGTCAGCCATCCGGCTGCGAAGCTCCTCGTCGGTGATCATGAGCTCGATGCGGCCGTTCGGCACGTCGATCTCGATGATGTCTCCATCTCGCACATAGGCGATGGGTCCGCCATCCCAGGCTTCGGGGGTCACGTGGCCGACGCACGGGCCGCGCGTGGCGCCGGAGAAACGCCCGTCGGTCACCATCGCCACGGAGGTGTGGAGCCCCATCCCCACCAGCATGGCCGCGGGAATGGACAGCTCGCGCATGCCGGGTGCTCCCTTGGGACCTTCGTACCGCACCACCAGCACACTGCCGGGCTTGACCTCCTTCTGCAGCATGAACTGGCGAACCTCCTCCTCGGAGTTGAACACCACGGCGGGCCCCCTGTGAACGAACATCCGCGGGTCCATGCCGCTCTTCTTCACGACCGATCCTCGAGGGGCGAGATTGCCGCGCAGGATCCCAAAGGCTCCGTCGGGGTCCAGGGGCTGAGCGGCAGTCATGATGACTTCCCCGTCGGGGGACGGAGCGCGATCAAGAGCCTCCTTCAGAGTCCCGCCCGTGGCTAGCTGAACGGTCAAGTCAAGACTCGCACCGATGGATTTCAGCAGCGCCGGCACGCCTCCGGCCTCGTGGAAGTCGTTGATGTTGTACTTTGAAGATGGTTTGTACTTCCCAACCACCGGCACGGAGCGCTGCACGCTCTCGAACCGCTCCAGATCGAAGCCGCTGCCCATCAACCGGGCGAAGGCGAGGGTGTGGAGTATGCCATTGGTCGACCCGCCCGAGGCCGAGATGTACTTGATCCCGTTCTCCAGGTTGGATGGCGTGAGGAAGTGGCCTAACCCCTTCCCGTCTCGGACGAGCTCAACGATTCGCTCGCCCACATCCCGCGCCTGGCGAACCTTGGCCGCATCGAAGGCCAGCATCGTGGCCGACCCGAAGGGTGCGAGGCCCGTGGCCTCCAGGAAGCAGCCCATAGTGTTGGCAGTGCCCATCATCGAGCAAGTGCCAGCCGAAGCACAGAAATGCTCCTGCCAGACCTGGAAGGTCTCATCGTCTATCTCACCCGTGCGCCGTGTCCCGATGGCTTCCTTCAGGTCCGAGGTGACCACCGTACGGTCCTTCAGGCGGTACGGCATCATCGCCCCACCCGTCAGGAAAAGGGTGGGGAGGTTCAGCCGGATCGCCGCCATGACCATGCCCGGGATGATCTTATCGCAGGAGGCGAGCATCACCAGCCCCTGGAAGCTGTGGGCCCGTACCATCGCCTCGACTGAGCCCGCTATCAGGTCCCGCTGGGGAAGAAGGTAATGGCCACCGGGGCCAGAATTGGCCATGCCGTCGCAAGGGGCGGGCACGTTGAACTCTCCCGGCGTTCCACCCGCCGCCCAGATGCCTTCCTTCACCCTGGCCGCCAGATCACGCAAGGGCACGTGACCGGGGTTCACGTCGGTGAAGGAGTTCACCACGGCTATCTGAGGCTTGTCCAGATCCGCGCTCCTGTACCCACAGGCGTGCATAAGGCCGCGGTAGTAGGCTTCGGTTATGTCTTCGGTTCGTTCGCCAGGATGATTCACTCTTCGAAATCCTTTTTGCGGAATTTGACGCCGAGAAGCAGCTTATAACAGGCGGCCCGTGGCGGTGAAGAAGGTCGTAGCCATACTGT
>JAJYKO010000919.1 GCA_021788565.1 Chloroflexota bacterium | reverse complement strand
GTCCGAACGTCCCTCGACCTCGACATGCAGCACGTCGCGGAGCGCATCGTGCGGCAGAATGTAGCGAAGGATGCGAACGCCAATATCCATAATGCCGCGCTTGTGGCCATCAAGCCTGAGACGGGCGAGATCCTCGCTATGGTGGGAAGCGCGGACTACTTCGATCGGAGCATCAGCGGCCAGGTAAACATGGTTACAGCTAACCGGCAGCCGGGCTCCACTTTCAAGCCTATTACCTACAGCGCTGCCTTCATGAAGGGCTGGAGCCCCGGGACGGTCCTACTGGACTACTACACGATCTTTCACGATCGGCTGGGACGCCCCTACACGCCGCACGACGTCAACAACCAGTGGAGCGGTCCTGTCACCGTCCGGAAGGCCATCGGAAACTCTATGAACGTCCCCGCGGTGGACACGCTGCAGTTCGTTGGGGTGAACACGGCCGTTGACCTGGCCCACAAGATGGGCATAACCACCCTCGAGAACCCGAGCGACTACGACCTCAGCCTCACCCTGGGAGGAGGCTCAGTCAAGTTGTTGGACATGGCCTACGCCTACAGCGTCTTTGCCAACAACGGCATCATGAACGGGGAGCCTGTTCCGCCCGACATGCAGAAGCCAGGGTACCGCACCGTGGAGCCGGTCGCCATCCTGAGCGTCCAGGACGCCTCCGGCAAGATCCTGGAGGAGTACAAGGGGCCCGATCACGTCCAGGTGCTTTCGCCGCAGATCTCGTTCCTGATGAACAGTATCCTGACGGACAACAACGCCCGAATGCCAGAGTTCGCGCCGAACAACCCGCTCGTGCTGAGCCGCCCTGCCGCGGCCAAAACGGGCACCACTGAAAACAACAGAGATCTCTGGACGATCGGCTACACGCCGGACCTCGTGACCGGCGTCTGGGTAGGGAACAGCGACAATCAACCGATAACGCCGGTTCTCGGGAGCATGGTGGCTGGGCCAATCTGGCACCAGTTCATGGAAGAGGTGCTGGCCGGCACTCCCGTGCACAACTTCCCGCCGCCCCCGAGCGGCTTGGAGCAGGTGAAGATCTGCCCGGCGGATGGGTTGCTGGCCAACCAGTACTGCCCCGACCCGGTCAACGAGTGGTTCATCAAGGGAACGGCCCCCACAAAGGAATCCAATATCTACCGGCAGGTGACGATCGACAAGACAACCGGGCAGATTGCGACCGCTCAAACGAAGCCCGAGGATCGCGAGCAGAAGGTGGTGGCCGTGTACCCGTCCAAGTGGGCTGCCTGGGCCAAAGCCGCCGGCAAGCTCGACGTCACTGACCTTGCGGCCGCGCAGGCTGCCACGCCGGGGCCTGCTCAACCGGTATCCAGTACAGGCGGTAACAGCTCTCTAATCATCACCAGTCCCACTACTGGAAGCACAGTGCATGATATGGTGCAGATCAAGGGCACGGCTTCTGGCAAGGGTTTTGCGTCCTATAAGGTCGAGTATGGCGAGGGAATGAACCCGACTTCGTGGATACCAGTGGGAGGCGTGCACACGACCCCGATAGACAACGGCGTGCTGGAACAGTGGGACGCCAAGGGACTCAATGGGTTGTATAAGCTGCGAATAACCCTGAACGAGAAGCCGGTGCCCGCGCCGACGGCGGCGCCGGTCCCCACCAGCGCGCCCGGGCAACCGCAGCCTACCCCGGTTCCCGTGCCTACGGTGGCCCCTCCCACGACCAAGGTGCTCGAACTGCCGGTCGTTGTGGATAACACGCCGCCGTCCGTTTCCATAACCTTCCCGGCCAACAACCAGAACATGTCGATAGGCTCGACGCCGCAAATAGCCATCACGGCTCAGGCCTCAGACAACCTCAAACTCGCGCAGACCGATTTCTTCGTGGACGACAAGCTGGTCGGTAGCTCCACGGCGTCACCACCGACCTTCAGCTGGACAGCGTCCACGGGTCCGCACGTGATATACGCGGTGGCTAAGGACGCCGCTGGGAATCAGACTCGAAGCGCTGACGTGAAGATCGTGGTCAAATGAGAATACTGGTAACCAACGACGACGGGATCGACTCCGAGGGCCTGCTCGCCCTGAAGAAGTCACTGTCTTCCATCGGCGAGGTCGTGGTGATCGCGCCCAACCACAACTGGAGCGCGGCGGGGCACACGAAGACGATGCACAAACCGCTGCGGGTCTCCAAGGTCACCATGCGCGACGGTGATACCGGCTACTCCAGCGATGGCACCCCCTCCGACTGCGTCGCCCTGGCGATGCTGGGAGTAGCCGGTGACCGGCCGCAAATGGTCGTCTCCGGAATAAACAAGGGAGCCAACCTGGGCGGCGACATCACCTACTCGGGGACGGTGGCGGCCGCGATGGAGAGCGTGGTCAACAACGTGCCGGCCATCGCGATCTCGGTGGCGTCTTACGTGGAATGGGAGTTCGAGCCAGCAGCCGAGTTCGCCGCCAAGCTTGCCGCGCGCATCGTGGAACATGGCATGCTGCCCAACGTTCTTCTCAACGTCAACGTCCCCAGTACGGTCAGAGATCAGATCAAGGGCGTCGCGGTGACGCGACTGGGCAAGCGGATCTACCAGGATAAACTCATCGAGCGGCAGGATCCGTTCGGTCGCAACTACTACTGGATCGGAGGGGCCGAGCCAAGCGGAAACGCCGACGAGGGTACCGACATCTGGGCCCTGGCCAACGGGTACATCTCCGTGACCCCGATCCACATGGACCTGACCAACTACGCGATCATGGACAAGCTCAAGTCCTGGAATCTCGAGCTGTAGCCCTGCACTTGCGCTGCGGCGCCCGAATTGGTAAAGTTGCGCCAGCAACAGGCCCGCTACGGCGGGCTCGCTTCCTTCCCTGAGGTAGCCACTCAGACAGCCCCGTGGGGTCAGGTTGCCCTTCGGCTGGCGGAAGGGCCTTCAGGACATGCCAAACATGCGGATGGGGGTGTTATGAGCTCAGTCGTCAAGAAGCGCAGGAAGAAGATCACCAAGCACAAGCTGAAGAAGAGGCTGAAGAGAGAGCGCTTCAAGAAGAATCGCTAGCGGGATAACCGCCAGATCTTAGTTAACAGGCCTGTCTATGGATAAGGAAGACTGCGTACAGGTGCTATTGCAGACCCTGCAGCAGCCTGAGTGGAGCCATACCACCTCCGTTACGGACTGGGACCTGAAAAACGTCCTCTGGAAGGCCGGCCTCCTGCTCACACCCGAGCAGGTGGCCGCCCTTTTTGCAGACATCAAGCGCAGGGGGCTGATTTC
>JAJYKO010000918.1 GCA_021788565.1 Chloroflexota bacterium | reverse complement strand
GATCCGATAGGCACCCTGGAGGCTGCTGAGCGACTGGTGGCCGAGGGTTTCGTGGTGTTGCCCTACATCAACGACGACCCGGTGCTGGCCAGGCGGCTGGAGGAAGTTGGCTGCGCCACCGTAATGCCTCTCGCATCCCCCATTGGCTCCGGGCAGGGGATGGTCAACTTCGAGCAGGTCAAGATCATAATCGAGCAGGCCAAGGTTCCGGTGGTCGTGGACGCAGGCATCGGCGCGCCTTCCGATGCGGCGCTGGCCATGGAACTCGGCGCGTCGGCTTGCCTGGTCAACACCGCGGTGGCGCTGGCACAGGATCCGGTTGCCATGGCAGCGGCAATGCGGATGGGTATCGACGCGGGCCGCAAAGCCTATGTCGCCGGGCGCATCCCGAAGAAGGCATACGCCTCGGCCAGCAGCCCCCTGGAAGGGGTAGTGCGGTAGCGAGCTAATAGCTAATAGCTATTAGCTATTAGCTATTGCTAATGGCTTTGTGGAGTCAGACGATGACGTGTAACATACAGTTGAACGGCAAGCCTGTTGAGGTGGACGAGGGTGTCACCGTGGCCGCCTTCCTGGAGGCCAGGGGAGTGAATCCTAAACGAGTCGCCGTGGAGCTGAACCGGCGAATCCTGGGTCGGGATGAGTACGGCTCGATGCGGCTTCAGGCCGGCGACCAGGTGGAGGTCGTAACCTTCGTCGGCGGCGGGTGATCGTCGGACCTGTCGGCCTTGACGATGAATGCAATAGTAGAACTACGATCCAGAGAAGCTCCGGCAAGCCCTCGACAAGTACGGAGGGATGTGGAGCGATATCGATGCCGATAAGTTGATCGCGGACATCCATCGCGTGCGTGAGGAAGGCTCGAGGCCCATCGATAGGCCAAGATGGCCTACCTGATCGACGCCGACTGGCTGATAGACGCTTTGGCGAGGCGGCGTGGTGCCCTTGCCACCATTGCCGCTCTTGCCCCCAGAGGTATCGACTTGAAGCAGAAACCTGGTATCATCGTCTTCTCATGGATGCACGAACTAGAGGACGCAACCTCCTGAAGCCAATCCGCCTCCGGCGTCCGTCGCTCGTTCGACTCGCGGTGAGCCTCACGGTCCTCGCCCTTATAGGCGTGGCGGGAGGGATCCTGCCGGCGGTCTGGGTGTACTCCACCAACCAGGATCGTATCTACGAGGATCCGAGCGAGGTCCCGGCGATGCCAGTGGCTATAGTCTTTGGCGCCGGCCTAAAGCCGGACGGCTCTCCTAGTCCCATGCTCGCGGATCGCGTCGATGCCGCTGTGGGACTGTACAAGATGGGCAAGGTGGGCCGTCTCCTGATGAGTGGAGACAACAGCAGAGTAACATATAGCGAAGTCGGCGCAATGCAGCGCAGAGCCGTATCCGAGGGGGTGCCCGAGGATCTCGTTACCCTGGACGACTCCGGCCTCCGAACCTACGACAGCTGCTACCGGGCTGCCGTAATCTTCGGCATCCGTCACGCCGTGCTGGTAACGCAGCGCTACCACTTGCCGCGCGCGCTCTTCCTGGCGCGCTCTTTCGGCATAGAAGCCGTCGGACTGGCGGCGGGTCAGGATGACTACAACAACCAGCTTTACTTCAACTTACGCGAGCTGGCAGCCCAATCGGTAGCATGGTACGACGTGAACGTGATCCGCCCAACGCCGAGTAACCTCGGCAATCACGTCGACCTGGAGCACAAGTAGCGTCAGAACGCGAACAACCCGCGGGCCGCGACAAACCCGCAGGGTCTCGGAGACCCCGCGGGTTTTCAGCTAGGGTCCTTCTCTCAGCGTTCCGGTTTGATAGGCAGCTCCACGTAGAACGTGGAGCCTTTCCCTTCCTCGCTCTCGAACCAGATCTTGCCACCGTGGGCTTCGATGATACCTTTGCTGACGTACAGGCCCAGCCCGAGCCCGGACTTCCTCTCATCCGCAGTTGCCCGATAGAAACGTTGGAATATCCGGTCCTGGCGCTCCTTGGGGATCCCGTAGCCGCGATCGCGCACCGAAAGTACAGCATCGGCGTCGCGTTTCACCACTGCGACGTCGATCTCCGTCCCTTCCGGCGAATACTTGGCGGCGTTGGTGATCAGATTGACGAGCACCTGCTCCAGGCGCCCCGGGTCGGCGTCGATTTGAATAGGGGTGTCCGCAGATACGTTGATGGAGTGGCGCTCGGTGCTCACCTTCATCCCTTCGGCCACATTCAGAACGAGGGCAGAGATATCCACAGGCTGCCTATCCAGGCTCAGGCGACCGAACTGGATCCGCGAGACGTCCAGCAACCGGTCAGTGAGGCTGGCGAGCCTGTTGGCCTGCCCCAGGATCTGACGGGCCATCCCCAACTCGCCGGATCTTGCGCCGACGCTCTCCAGACGATTTTCCAGAATCTGCGAATAGCCCTTTATGACAGTGAGCGGGGTCTTCATCTCGTGGGAAGCCACAGAGATGAACTCGTCCTTGAGCCTTTCGACCTCTTTCATCTCGGTGATATCGCGCGCGACGTTCACGGCCGCCACGATCCCACCGTTGCCATTCCGGATCGGGGCCCCGCTGATGCTGAGGAACCGCTCTGTGCTACTACCGACTGGCACGATGCGCAGCACGTGGTTGGTGAAGCTCTCGCCCTTGAGTGCCCGGATCATCGGAAGTTCATCAGGGCGATCCTCGCCAATCGTGTCGTTCTGAGGCCGCAGCCGATCCATTAGCTGCCGCAGTGATTCGTCCACGTGATCCTTGTCCGAGAGCCCCACCAACCTGGCAAAGGAGCTGTTGACCCTGATCAGCCGCAAGTCGGCATCGGCCACGTAGACAGCCTCGGACATCGTATCTATAAGCGTCTCCAATTCGTTGGCCCGGTGCTGGGCAAGGTTCGCCAGTTTCTCCACTTCAGCCCTGACTTCCAGCTGCTGGTGATAGAGCGAGGAGGTCTCGAGGGCGCTGCCCAACCGATCGGCGATAAGCAGCGCAAACAGCTGATCGTCCCTCGATAGGCTTCGAGGACGGCTGGCCATCGAGACGAGCACGCCGTAGACGCTCTGCCTCGTGGCGATGGGGACCGCCAACGCCGCTGAGAAACGAGCCGATTCCATGGCCGCAATGTCGAACGCCAGGCTTCCGACCTCGCCCTCTGGCCACGGGATCAGAACGCTCCCATGCTGGACAATGACCCGCTCTCTCAGTCCCGCCCACGATCGCCGCAGCAACTCCCTGGCCGCATCCCGCCGCTCCGGGATGCCGTG
>JAJYKO010000917.1 GCA_021788565.1 Chloroflexota bacterium | reverse complement strand
GTGACCAGCGTGACGCTGCTCAACGTTATCGAGCTCGCCACCTCCGATACAGGGTTCGTGGAGATCCCGGGGTCTCCTCGCGACCCTGAGTCCTGGGCAGTGTTCACGAAGCCGCGCGACATCCTGCGGGCAGCGGGGATCGAGCCACAGTTGCTCCTGCGGGAAGGTGATCCAGCCAACGAGATTGTAGAGACGGCGAAGGACCAAGGCTACGACCTGATCGTGGTGGGACACCGCGGCCTGTCGCCGATCAAGGCGTTCCTACTGGGCAGCGTATCGGATCGGGTGGTGGCTCACGCGCCGTGCTCGGTGCTGGTGGTTCGCCCCGGGCTGGAGACAAGAGAGTAATCAGCCCTCGCGGCCACCGAACTGGGCCACACGGGCCGATCCAGTTCGGTGGCCGTGGGGGGGATAGGAGCGACCGATGGCTAAAGAGGCGACCTGGCACGGGATTCCCAGGACGGAGATTCCCTGGTTCCCAACGGTTGATGTTCAGAAATGCATAGGCTGTGAGCTCTGCTATGTGACCTGCGGTCGTGGCGTGTACCAGATGGCCGACCGCAAGTCGGTAGTGGGCAAACCGTTCGACTGCATGGTCGGTTGCAGCACGTGCGGAGTCTTCTGCCCGACGCAGGCGATCAGCTTCCCAGGCCGCGATCTGATCTGGAAGGTCGAGCGCGAACACAAGATCTTCAAGCTCGTCAAGGACGAGGCCGCGGATAAGCGGGCGAAACAGGACGCCCAGCGGGCGCGGGCCGATGCCGAGGCGGCGGTCGCGGGGCTTACCACGCGGGTGAAGGTCGAAATTGCGGGAGAGTTCGGCGAGAAGAGATTCCTGGTACAGCTTCAGGATCTCGTCCAGGGACAGCCCTTCGACATCGTCCAGTTGGCGCTGGAAGTGCCGACGGTCCAGGGCTCGCTGGAGCACACCCCGTCTTTCATGACCTTCCAGGTGACTTCGACGGAGTACGGCGAAATCGGTCCATTTCTGGAGAAGGTCCGTGATCTGGTGCGTGAGAATGGGCTTGTCTGGGTGAGTGAGACGAAGCAATGAGGGCGTCGGTGAGAGGCTCGTCCGCGGCGTAGACTGCCGGCGAGCCTACACCTCGGGCACGGAGGCGAAGGGGATGGACATGGCAACGGTGGAGAGGGCGGAAGTGGCGGGCTTGGACCGGCCGCGGGTTGGACTGTGGTACCTGTTTCTGAGCTACTTGCGGATCGGGGCCACTGCTTTCGGCTTCGCCATCCTCGCGGAGATGCGGGCTCTGGTGAAGCGAGAACGCTGGCTCACAGAGCCCGAGCTGAACGAGGGGATCGCCCTGGTGCAGCTCTACCCGGGCCCCGTGATGGTGGACCTGACGGCGTACGTGGGTTTCCGCCTGCGAGGGGTGGCCGGGGCGCTGGCGGCCACGCTCGGCTTCATCTTGCCCTCCTTTGTCCTGATGGTGGTCCTCTCTGCCATCTACTTCGCCCTGGGAGCCATCGGTTGGGTTCGGCCGCTATTCGTGGGCCTGGAGGCCCTGGTGGTAGGGGTCGTGCTGAACATGGCGTTGGACTTCGGGGCGCAGAACGTCCGCGGTCGGGAGGAGGCTGTGATCGCGGCGGCGGCCTTCGCGGCTTTGCTGCTGAAGTTGAACGCCGTCCTGATCGTGTTGGTGGCCCTGGCGGCAGGCGCCCTGTTGCTGCGCCCGCCGGAGGCCGGCGGTCCCGCCTCGGCGAAACAGACGGTTGTTTCCAGGCGTTCACCACGAGTGCCGTGGTCGGAAGCGGCTGTAGCCCTGGCGGTGGTCGCGAGCGGGGCCGCGTTCTTCGCACTGGGGGGCTCCCTGGGGGCTCTCGGCCTGTCGTTCCTGAAGATAGGCGCCGTGGCCTTCGGCAACGGCATGACGATCATGCCGCTTCTGCAGGCCGAGGCGGTCGATGCCCACGGCTGGCTCACGCTGCGGGAGTTCGCCGACGGCATCGCCCTCGGCCAGATTACCCCCGGGCCATTTTTGATCACGGCGGCCTTCGTGGGCTACAAGCTGTTCGGGGTGGTGGGAGCGGCCATCGGGACTTTCGCCATCTTCGCGCCTTCCTTTGCGATGACACTGCTGTTCGCCGAGCTCTTCGGCCAGATCCGCCACCACGTGGTGGTCCGTGGGGCCGTGCGAGGGGTGCTGGCCAGCTTCGTGGGACTGCTGCTGGTGGTGGCGCTGCAGCTCGGACAGATCGCTCTGGTGGGGCCGGCACAGATGATCCTCGCCGCCGGGGCTTTCGTTGGGGTGCGATACTTTCGGTTGCCGTTGGCCGCGCTGTTCGCGGTCGGACTTGTGGTGTGGGCGGGGATCCTCGGGCTCGGTTGGGCATGAACGCCTTCGACTGGGTCTGAGACGATGGATTGTGACCGGTGTGGCCCTGCCCGCCGGCGGATAGTGAGGACACGGTGGAAGAAGATGACTTCGACGGTGAAGGTAGAGATCCTGGGGTGGGGCTGCGCGCGCTGCCGCCAGCTGGAGGCCCTGGTGCGGGAAGTGGTGGCGGAGCAGGCGGTGCCGGCCGAGGTGGTGAGGGAGACGGACCTCGCCAGAATCGCGTCCCTCGGTCTGTTCGGACTGCCGGGTCTGGTCATCGACGGCCAGCTGGTCGCCAGCGGGAATTTACCAAAGAAGGACCGGCTGACCAGATGGATAATTCAAGCCGCGAGGGGGGGAGATGAGCAAAGAAGCTAGGCTTCCGACGGACGAACATCATCACGAACACGAGCATTCTCAGCTGGAGGAGAGCGGAGCGGGTGGGCGCCTCCTGCTCTCGATCGCCATCACCGCGGCGGTCTGCGTGGTGGAGGTGGGTGGCGGGCTCTGGACGGGGAGCCTGGCGCTCCTCAGCGATGCCGCCCACGTGTTCCTGGACGTGTTCGCGCTGGCCATGAGCTACGGAGCGCTGCGTCTGGCCGCCCTCCCGCCCAACGCCCGCCACAGCTACGGCTACCGGCGTTCCGAGGTGCTGGCCGCGCTCGTTAACGCCGTCACCCTTATCGTGGTGGCCATCGGCATCGGCAAGGAGGCGTGGGACAGGTGGCAGGCGCCGGTGTCGATCCACAGCGGCGAGATGCTCGCCATCGCGGCCTTCGGGCTCACTGCCAACCTGCTGACGGCACTCACGTTGAGCGGGCACACCCATGGGAATCTGAACGTGAAGAGCGCCTTCATTCACGTAATAGGCGACGCCCTGGCCTCGGTGGGGGTGATCGTGGCGGCGCTGGTGATGCTGGC
>JAJYKO010000916.1 GCA_021788565.1 Chloroflexota bacterium | reverse complement strand
CGCGGCTTCTGTCCACGCCACGCATGGCAGTTCCTCGCGGTCGACTCCGGCCCCTTCTCCGTGGCGATAATCTATGCCGATGTGCTCGCCGAGGTTGCCAGGATTCTGGAGTCAGGCGGGCGTCGGCTTCGGTCGACTCACGGCTCCGACGCTGGTGGCCTGGAGCTGGCGACCCGACTGGCTCCACAGCAGTCCTGTCCCGTCTGCCGTCTCCTTGCCGAAAGCCGAGACAGGTATCTGAGCACTCTCCTCGATCACATGCACGAGCACGATTTCGCCACTGCCTACCGCTCGTCCCATGGACTCTGCCTGCCCCACCTGGAACGCGCCGTCTCTCAGACGGCCGACGTCAATGCACGGCGTACCCTCATCGAAACGGCCCTCCATGCTCTCGAAGGGCTATCCGCCTCTGTCGAGACCGCTGGCACAAGCGCATTCCTTCGGCAAGTCGAGTTCTTCTCGGGCGCCGACGGTGCGACAATGGAGTGCCCTACCCGTCCAGAGTCGTGGCCGCGGCCGCCGAAGTCCAACGGGCAGCCGCCAGTGCAGACAGGGCTTGGGCCGACTGACGGGGATGGCTGCCCGTTGTGCGAGGAGTCGCGAGGCTCAACGGGTGAGGTGACTTTCCTGCTGCCACTCGCCGGCTCGGGCAGGCTGTGCCTCTCGCACCTGCGGCCGGTTCTGGAGACGGGTCGGTCGGAGGATGTTTCCTACCTGCTTGAGGAAGGAAAGCTTACGCTCGTGGGGAGGCTGCGCGAGGATCGCTACGAGCCTCCGGGAAGGCATGGGGCTCTAAACAAGCTTCTAGAAGTCGCCCGTGGGCGGCTCTCTCCGGCCGGTGGTCCGCCAGACGACGTGTGCTGCGAGGGCGGCGCACGAGAGGTACAGGTGCAGTTGGGGCGGGCAGCCGCTTTTGTCGAAGCGCTTGTGGACGCGGGTCGCCGCGACGCGTTCGCCGGGTCATCTGGTCTCTGCTTCACGCACATGCTCCTCGCGCTCTCCTGCGCGTCGCCCGAGGGAGCCGCGACGCTCGCAGAGACGGAGACATCGGAGCTCCAGCGTCTGATCTCCGAGCTCAACGAGTACGTCCGCAAGCATGATTACCGTTTCTCGCGTGAGCCATGGGGGGAGGAAGCCTCCTCCCCGTGGCGAGCGGTTCGGAAGATGGCCGGGGCAGAGGGCACCTGGGGAGTCGGAGGGCCGTGGTCCGTCTAACGTGATTCGGACATGTTGACGGCGCCCTTGAAGCTGGTACACTTTCCTCGTTGTTGGGAAGGTGACGCGACATACGGTAAGACGAAGCGTGAGGAATCCATGATCCACCCAGAACCGGACGAGACCCGCCTGACCTACGAAGACTATATGGAGCTTCCCAATGACGGGAAGCGGCACGAGATCATCGATGGAGAGTTGCACGTGGCTCCAGCACCAGGCGCCAACATCCACCAGACCGTGCTAGGCAGGCTTTACGCCCGGCTATTCAATCACGTCGAGGCCCACGACCTGGGCAGCGTCCTACCCTCGCCGGTTGACGTAGTGCTCTCAGACTACGACGTTGTACAGCCCGACATCGTCTTCGTTGCGCGAGAGCGGCTGGGGATCGTGCAGCGTGAGATTGCCGGGCCGCCGGACCTTGCGGTGGAGATCATCTCCCCGGGGTCGGCGCGCCTCGACCGCACGGTGAAGCGCAAGCTCTATTCCACTCGAGGGGTGCGCTACTACTGGTTGGTGGACCCCCGCACACAGCGGCTGGAGGAGTACGAGCAGGCAGGCAGCGCCTATCGCTTGTGCTCCCGGGTAGAGGGGGCCACTACGTTCAAGCCGGCCCTTTTCCCTGACCTTGAGATCGCGATGGGGCAGGTGTGGGTACAGAACAGATAGACTAGAAAGCTCGCCTTACGCCACCTGCGCCTCCTGCCGCACGTAGATCGCCTCCTCCGTCTCGAGATCGAAGGCGTGCATCCTCTCCATATCCAGGACCATCTTTACCTCCTGTCTAGGCCGCGCGGTCGAGCGCGGATCTACCCTGGCCAGCAGCTGGTCCCTGCCGGCCACCAGGTACAGGAACAGCTCGTTCCCCATCGGCTCGGTCACTTCGACTCGCGCGCCGCGGGGGGGCTCCCCCGACGCCCATGGGTGCAAGGGTTGCGTCGTGCGTCGTAGCCTGGTGATCGATGCGCCGAGGCTCCGGCAGCGAGATACTCATGTAGTTGTCGACTGGGAGCATCTCCCGCAACTCGGGTGGACGGCGAAAGCAGAGAGCGTATCCAGGCCCGAGCCTGGCAAGCTTGGTCACCAACCCCTTGAACTATGCCCGCCTGGGAATACGGGTATGACGGACTACGGGATAATATGGACGGCTGCCATCGCGCGCGCTAAGATTGCCTCGGTTTTCCGCTTCGCGTTTCTCGCTGTTCGCTGATTACCAATCGTTAGAATGGGAGGACTTGGAACGTGGATCTGAGCCGCACTTTCACCTGGGAGATGCCCGCGAAACTGGTAGTCGGGCCGGGGTGCGCCCGTACGGCGGGCCAGGAACTGAAGAAGCTGGGCGGCAGCAAGGCCCTCCTGGTTACGGACAAGGGGGTCGAGGGTGCAGGGATTCTGTCCGGTGTGATGGAGGGACTGGCCTCTGCCGGCATCGGACACGTGGTTTACAGCGGAGTCGAGCCCAATCCCAGCATGCGGTGCGTGCAGGAGGCCGTCGCTCTCTACAAGGCGGAGGGCTGCGACTGCCTCCTGGCAGTCGGCGGAGGCAGCTCCATGGACACCGCCAAAGCGGCCGGCGCGGTTATGGCGCACCCGGGCTTGGAGATGCGGGACATGGAAGGGGTTGGCAAGCTCACGAACCCCATCGCGCCTTACATCGCCATCCCCACCACCTGTGGGACGGGGGCCGAAGCCACCTGGGCGGCTGTCATCACGGACACTGAGCGGCACTACAAGATGCCGATCATGTCGATCCATCAAGTCCCGAAGGTCGCGTTGATCGATGGCAGCCTGCTGACGAAGCTGCCTGGCAAGGTGGTCGCCTCCACCGGCATGGACGCCTTCTGCCACGCCGCCGAGTCCTACACCAACCTGAACACCAACCCCATCAGCGACGCCCTGGACCTGAAAGCCATGTCCATGATCTCCGACTGGCTCAGGCCGGCCGTGGCCAACCAGAACCTGGAGGCCATGTCCAACATGGTGCTGGCCAGCACCATCGCGGGGATGGGCTTCACCAATACGAGGCTCACGATCGTGCACGCC
>JAJYKO010000915.1 GCA_021788565.1 Chloroflexota bacterium | reverse complement strand
GGAGGTCTCCTTTCGGTAGCGGAGCACACTCAGCTTCGCATAGCCAAGGGAGCGCCGAAGGCCGATCAGATCCGGGCGACCGGAGCGTCGCTTCTGGTCACCGCGTGCCACAACTGCCTTGACCAACTTGGAGAGATCAACAAGCAGTACAAGTTGAAGGTTACTATCAAGAACATCTGCGAGGTTGTGGCGGACGCGCTTGTGCTGTCGAAGGCCACCGATGCAGAGGCCCAGGCAGCAGCGGATTAGCGATTTCGGCGTTCATCATAGGGTACCAGAATGTAGATCGCCCAGGTTCGCGAAGACATCACGAACCCCGGCGATCTACACTGAATCTTCACACCTTCTCCACACGTTCTTAAGAACACCACACTATTATCCTCATGGCAGCCAGCGTCGCGGCAAAACTGTACAATAGTCGCGGGACTACATCGAGGCAGCTCAGATGGCAAAAGAAAAGATCCTGGTCGTGGACGACGAAGTGAAGATCGTACGGGTCGTTAAGGCATACCTGGAGAAGGAAGGGTACCAGGTTGCGGAGGCATACGACGGCCGGCAGGCCTTGGAGTCTGCCCATCACGAGCACCCCGACCTGGTGATCCTCGACCTGATGCTCCCCGAGATGTCCGGTTGGGACGTGTGCCGGACCCTGAGGCAGGAGTCCAACGTTCCCGTGATCATGCTGACGGCCCAGGACGAGGACACAGACAAGATAGTCGGTCTCGAGCTTGGTGCGGACGACTACATCACCAAACCGTTCAACCCTAAGGAACTGATGGCTCGCGTACATGCCATATTGCGTCGGGTTGGGCGCCAAACCGTCGAGACCAAGGTTCTCGGATCGGGAGACCTGAAGATCGACGTCGACAGGCGAGAGGTTCGAGTGGCTGGCGCGGAGGTACATCTTACGCCCACAGAGTTCGACCTGCTGGTGACGCTGGCCGAACACCCGGGCAGGGTTCACACCAGAGAGCAGCTGATGGATCGGGTTCTGGGCGGAACCATGGAGGGATATGACCGGGCCGTCGACAGCCATATCAAGAACCTGAGACAGAAGATCGAACCGGATCCTCGTAGGCCTCGTTACGTGCTGACAGCCTTCGGCGTGGGCTACAAGTTCGCCGGTGAGTGATCCGCAGTGAACAGCCTCGCCACAAAACTGAGCGTCGCGTTCATCCTCGTGGTGGTGCTCGGCGTCGCGAGCGTGTCCCTACTGGTTCGCATTGGGACGGCGCGAGACTTCGAGAGCTACCTGGAGGCTCGCGGCGGAATCTATCTGGCCAGAGCGGCGGACAGCCTTGCTCAGCTCTACCAACAGAACGGGGATTGGAAGAATGCCCAGCCGATGCTGTCAGATCTGCTTCGCGGCCCAACCGACCGCCTGGTTCTGTCGGACGCCAGCGGACGGATCGTGGGAGATACCGACGGCCAACTGCTGGGTAGAAGCGTCGACGGCATTGACGCCGTCAACCAGGCACCCATCACGGTAGGCGGGAGCAAGGTCGGCACACTCTATCTGCTCTCCTTCACGCCGGGCCCCGGCGCTTCAGTTGGCCGAGGCCAGGGAGCAGGTCCTCCACCCGGTCGCGGACCTGGCGCGATGACAGGGGCCGGCACGTCCCAGGTTCTCTCCGCATCCCTCGAGTCGGCATACCTGGCCTCTGTGGACCGGGCGATACTTACCGCGGCGGTCCTTTCCGCCATCATAGCCATCGCGGCAGGCCTCTTCGTGTCCAGGAAGATAACGAGGCCGCTTGCTCGGCTGGCCGCCGCATCGCAAGAAGTGGCTTCCGGCAAACTGGATCGACGGTTGGAGGTCACGTCGAACGACGAACTGGGCCGCGTCTCTTCCACATTCAACACCATGGCGGAAAGTCTCCAGCGAAACGAGGAGGCTAGAAGGCACATGGTAGCCGATATCGCCCACGACCTCAGGACCCCGTTGGCGGTGATTCAGGGCACGGTGGACGGCATGCTGGATGGGGTGATCGCCCCCGATCGTGACAGTATCGAATCCATTAAGGAGGAGGTTGCCCTCCTCACGAAGCTGGTCGCGGACCTTCGCACGCTATCGCTGGCAGAGGCGGGCCAGCTCAAATTGGACAGATCGAAAGTCGATCTTCTCACCTTTGCGCAGCGGGCCGTGCTGAAGATCGAGCCGATCGCCCGGGAGAAAGGCATCACCTGCCGAGTCGAGGGCCAATCGCCGGCGCCTGTCGTGGCTATCGACACGGCTCGAATGGGCCAGGTTCTGGGAAATCTCCTGGACAACGCCCTGCGCTACACGCCCGAGGGCGGCAGCATCACGGTCTCGGTGGGGAGGAGCGCGGCTGGGATGGCCGTTCTCTCGGTGGCGGACACCGGCATCGGGATCTCCCCTGATGATCTCGCTCACATCTTCGACCGCTTCTATCGGGCCGACCGATCCAGAACGCGCAAGAGCGGAGGATCCGGTCTCGGGCTCACCATCGTCAAACAGCTGGTGCTGGCTCACGATGGCCGGGTCTGGGCCGAAAGCCAACCTGACGCCGGCAGCCGATTCTCCATCGAGCTCCCTGCTGTCGATCCCTGACGACGTGGTTCGGGTGGTTCGCGAACCGCCCCTACACGGTATGTTCCCCTTCCCTACGTTGAGACATCAGTCTGAAATCTACACGAGAACTCCACGTCTCCTGCATCGGATATCCAAACCACGAGCCTATTCTTCTCCGTGAAGGCCGGAGCAAAAGCGCTGCCGGCTCGAACCAAAAAAGGAGGCAACGAAGATGTTTGGGAAGAAGCTTATGGTTTCAGCAGTGGCCGGGCTGGTTATGCTCGGCGCAGTCGCGGGGTCCGTGTCCGCGGCGTCGCCGACGCCGACTCCACAGGGGCCACCAGCGGCCGGCCAGCAGCCGGGATGGGCAGGAAGGGGATTCGGCTATGGTGCAGGATTTGGCTACCAGGCCGTTTCGGGTCCGATCTCGACCCTACTGGGGATGACCGCCGACCAGATCAGGGCGGAGAGACTCGCCGGCAAGAGCCTCGCCCAGATCGCCGCCGACAAAGGGGTGAGCAAGGATGCGCTGGTAAGCACGATGCTTGGATCCCACAAATCGGTGCTGGACGCGCGGGTACAGGCAGGCACCCTGACTCAGGCCCAGGAAGATGCGGCCCTGGCAACCATGAAAGCGAGGGTCAGCCAATCCGTGGATAGGACCCAGGTAGGACCGAACCGCCCCGCTGACGGGCAGGGACTCGGGCTGGCCTTCGGGCGAGGC
>JAJYKO010000914.1 GCA_021788565.1 Chloroflexota bacterium | reverse complement strand
TCTTACGGTGCGGAATAGAGCCACTTGTGACCGGCTTCTACATCGCCCTATCCATCATGGAGGACTCCGGGTATCTACCGCGCCTGGCGACCCTGGTGGATCGCGCTCTTGTCTCCGTAGGACTGAATGGGCGGGCCATCGTGCCGATGATCCTGGGTCTGGGCTGCGTCACCATGGCCACGATGTCGACCCGAATCCTTGGCTCTCAAAGGGAACGGCGGATTGCCACAGCACTGTTGGGGCTCGCCATCCCCTGCTCGGGGCAGCTCGCCGTGATCACCGCGCTGATGGCCGGCCTCGGCCCGGGCTTCGTGGCACTGTATACCGCCATAATCGTCTCCGTGCTGGTGATCGTGGGGACGCTGCTGAACCGGTTGATGCCCGGCAAGTCCACGGGGCTGCTGATCGATCTCCCCCCGCTGCGGGTACCGCGGCCGATGAACGTCCTGCGAAAGACCTACGGCAAGGTGCACATGTTTCTGTCCGACGCTGGCCCCCTGTTCGCCATCGGCTCGCTGGCCCTCAGCGTGCTCCAGATCAGCGGCGGACTCCTGGCGCTTCAGAATCTGCTGCGCCCAATAACGGTGCTGTGGCTGCACCTCCCCGCCGACTCTGCCACCGCCTTCGTGATGGGCTTCGTTCGGCGCGATTTCGGTGCTGCCGGACTTCTGACGCTGAACCTGACTCCCAGGCAGACGATGGTGGAGATGGTCACCATCACCCTTTTCGTACCGTGCCTCGCCTCGGTAATCATGCTGTTCAAGGAGCGGGGCTGGCAGGAGGCGGTGATAGTCTGGATTGGCTGCTTCGTGGCGGCCTTCGCCGTGGGGGGCGCGCTCGCCCAGGTGTTGTTATAGCAATTAGCCGCTAGCTGTTAGCTTGTCGGCTTTCCACCTGAGGGGCGAGCTTCTGTGAGAGCAGCCACAACGCCTCGCGGGCATATAGGAGACGACGATGTTTCGACTGAGACTGGAACGTAAAAACGAAACGGTGGCGACCACGGCCTGCCACGACCTGCGCAAGTGCGAGCAGTGCGGAAACGTGATAACCGACCCCATGGTCACTCGCTGCCCTCGATGTTGGGGCCCCCTGCCCGCACCCATCTGCGGTAGCTGCCGCGGTTGCCCCGTGGGAAAGGTCGGGTAGCTCACCCTCAGCAAGACCAGGCGTCAGCCGGGACCCTCACGACAGAACTTCGTGCTCCTCTCCAGCGCCGCCTATCATCTGCTATAATTGCGCTATCTACGCAGATTGCGCGAATAGCGTGAATGAGGCTAATAGCTATGGAGAGAACAATTCCTGCCTTCGATGCGCGACGCCAGTTCGGCAAGATCCTCCAGGAAGTCGCTGCTCGGGGTGATCGCTACGTGGTCGAGCGACATGGTGAACCGGTGGCCGTGGTGGTGCCGGTGGAAGTGTACGAGCAGTGGAAAAGGTCGAGAGCAGCCTTCTTCGATAGGATCAAATCCGCCTCCCAGCGAGCCGCCCTGCCGGTAGAGGAGGCCGAGAGCCTGGCGGATGAGGCCGTGCGGGCAGTCAGAGCGTCCGACGGATAATGAGAGTGGTTCTGGACGCCAACGTGGTGGTCAGCGCTCTCCTATCACCTGCTGGGACGCCGGCCCAGATCCTCGCTCGATGGGAAGGTCACGAGTTCGACCTCATCGTCTCGGAACCTCTGCTCCGGGAATACCGGCGGGCTCTGAACTACGAGCGTGTGGCTGCTCGACACCGAATGACACCACCAGAAGTCGAAGAAGTTATCGAGGGATTCCGGCAGTTCGCGTTCCTGGTCGAGCCCGAGGGAACTCTTGAACTCCCCCAGGACCCGGACGACGCCAAAGTCCTGGAATGTGCCGCGGAGGGCTCCGCGGAGTATGTCGTCAGCGGTGACGCTCATCTGTTGAGATTGCGTGAGCATCTGGGCATAGCTATCCTTCCCCCTGCTGCTTTCCTTTCAGTTCTGGCTCAGTAAGAACTCACCGAAACTCCAGCAAGAGGCAGCAGGATCCCTGTTGTTCTCCCACTCACCCACTCCCCCCGTCTCCCCCTCACGGAATCCATGCTCCCGGCCGGAAAATGGTAAAATCCTGGTGACATAACATCCGGCACGGAGCTGAGCCATCGCGATCCGCATCGTCGTCACGGCCGACAACCACCTCGGCCGCTACTACGACAGAATGCTTCCCCAGAGGCTGGAAGAGCGCCGCATCTGGCTGCGGCGTGGCTTCGCAGCGGCGGTGGAGCATGCCCTTCGCCACAGGGCGGACCTCTTTCTCCAGGTGGGCGACCTCTTCGACTCCCCGGAGCCTCGCAACGTGGAGCGGCAGTTCGTGGCTGAGGCCCTGGCGGACCTGCGATCCGCCGGCGTTCGCTGCCTCGGCATCAGCGGCAACCACGATACCCCGCGCGCCCGTGGCGGAGAGGCTCCCCCTACCCCACAGGGCAGTTTCGCTCGCCTCGGCGGCCTGCGTTTGCTGGGGGACGGGGAGAGGGGGAGACCTGTAGGGGCCGGCGGCTCTGCCGGCCCATCCGAGCGGGCGGGTACGGCGCCCCGCCCCTACAATACTGTGCCTAATGAGGGCGTCCCTAAGAACCCGGAACCCAGAACCCAGAACCCCACTCAGTCCTCAGTCCACGGTCCTCAGTCCTCGATCGACACCGAAATCCTGGACGTGGACGGCGTTCGCGTCGCCGTGGGTGGGATGACGCCGGACCCCACCGCGCCGCCGGGCTGCGATCCGCTCGAGGGCGTCGTGTGGCGGCCGGATGCCGATGTCACGATTCTGCTGCTCCACGGCAGCCTGGCCGGACACGTCTACCCGGGGGCACCCGAGCCCATCATTCGGCGCGACACAGTCGAGGGACTTGGCGTGGACTGCCTGCTCGTCGGCCACGTCCACAAGTTCGCGACTTTTCGCTGGGGAGCCACCTCGGTCGTGGTGCCAGGCGCCACGGAGCAGATGACCTTCGGAGAGCTGGAAAGCGCGCCAGGCTTCGTCTACCTGGAGATGGATCCCGGTAAGCCCCCGCATACCCGGCACGTGCCGGTAGAGCACCAGCCGCGACGGCAGCTGACGATCCTGAGCCGCGAACTGGCGACGGACGACCCTGCCGAAGCGGTGAAGGCACGACTAGAAGCCGCGTGCGATCCGAACACAATGGTGCGGCTCTCCCTGGCGGGTCCCATAACTCGCCAGCGATATCACGATCTCCGGCTAAGGGAGGTCGCGGAGTTCGGCGCCGCCAGAAGCTTTTTCCTG
>JAJYKO010000913.1 GCA_021788565.1 Chloroflexota bacterium | reverse complement strand
GAATGCTTCAGAACATTGTTCAGTGCTTCCTGGGTGATCCTGAAAAGCACGGTCTCGACCCTCGGAGGCAGTTCCGGGCCGGTGTTCTCCACTCTTAGGTCCACTTCCAGCCCTCTCTTCGCCATCTGCTCCTTGCACAGCCAGTCGATAGCCATTATTAGCCCCAGATCGTCCAGGGCGCTGGGTCGCAGATCCAGGGCTAGCGTCCTCACTCCCGCCAGGGTTGCCCTCACCTGCTCTTTCAGACGTTCCAGATCGGAGTGTGCCGGCTCTGCCGACTCGAGTAGGTTCTCTCCCAAACCTTCTAGACTGATGCCCAGCGCGGCCAAAGACTGGCAGGTATCGTCGTGCAGTTCCCTGGCGATTCGGCGCCTCTCGTCCTCCTGCGCAGAAATCACCTTATCGAGCAGTTCGCCGCGCATCTTCTCCTTCTCCAGCAGCTCTTCGTAGAGGCGTGCATTCTCCACCGCCACGGCGATCTGATCCGCCAGTGCCTGGGCGAGGCGTAGATCGGGCTGCGAGAAGGTCCGGCTGTCCTGATAGTGCTCCACAACCATCGCCCCGATCACCCGTCCCTTCACTGCCAGGGGGAGGGCCATTACGCTGGTGAGAGTACCCAGTGCATGAGTCGCCTGGGTAAGCCATGCCCAGTTCTCCCCGGTGAGCGAGGCTACCCTCTCTTCGATGGCATCCGGAGTGTTCAGCAGAATCGACTTGCCGGTCGCGAGCGCGGTGCCGGCGCATCCCTCCCCCGGCGCGAATGAGACCATCACAATCGCGCTGTCGTATCCCCAGTCGGCCCGCACCTCCAGCCGGCTTGTCGACTCGTGATAGAGGGCAACGAAGCCGGCGTCGGCCAGGTCCAGGACATCGCGCGCTCTGGCGACTACGGCCTCCAGGAGTTGGCGAAGGTCCAGCGTGGAGACCAGCACAGTGGAAACCTCCAGCAGGGCAGCCAGCTGGCGAGTACGCTGATCCACCCGGCTCTCCAGGCTGGAGTTTGCCTGCTCCAGCTTGTCCAGCGATACCCTGAGCTTAGCCCTCATGTCGTTGAAGGCTCCTGCGAGCTCCCCCACCTCGGCCGGACCCGTGGATGCTACCTCGGTCTCCAGGTCCCCTCCGGCTATCCGGCGCGAGGCAATGGTCAACGCGCGGATGGGTCCTACAACTGATCGACTCGCCAGCAACACTATCAGGACGGCCACTAACAACGAGACCACTGAGGCGGCAATCAACGACTGCTGAAGCTCACGAGTAGGCCCGAGCGCCTCCGCCTCCGATTGGCGTATGGCCACGCCCCACGGCGCGACAGAAAGGGGAGCGAAGGCCAGGATGTCGGGCTGCAGGATGCTCGATCCTCCCGCCTGGTGGCAGCTGTGGCAGCCACCAACCGTTGGCCTGCCGGCCGCTATCATTTCGCCGAACTGATCGGTGTGATCGCTCTTCTGGAACAGCTTGCTGGAATCGCTAGAGGCCAGAACTGTGCCCTTGCTGTCCACTATTTCAGCATAGCCCGTTTTCCCCAGGGATACCGGCTGTACAAAACTATTGAACAAGGGATCTGAGAGGTCGAGCTCTTCGACGAGCGTGCCCTCAATTCGGCCGTCCCTCCCCGGGATCGGTACGCCGAGGGATATCAGCACTCTTCCAAGTTCGTCCTTGAAGGCGTCGGAGACGGCGCGCTGTCCATCCTTCAACACCTGCGTGGCCACGGAATAGTCATTAGATTTGCCGGTCTCGGACTCGAGCGAAGCCGGACTGCTCCAGCGCAGATTCCCCCCGGCGTCGGTTACGATGACGCCGTGGGTGAAGAGGCCGCCCCGTGAAGCGTAGAGACGGTCCAGCAGACTTGCCTTTTGTGCTGAGTCCGGATTGAGAGGGTTGAGTTTCCCTTCGCTGGCGGTCTGCGTTAGAGCGTCGAGGTAGAGGTTCAGGAAGTCATCGATGTGGTGGGCGGTGAGCTGAGCGGCCACGAGCCGCTCCTGAATGGCGAGGTCGGAGCTCTTTTGGAGACCGCGCAGGCTGAGGAAACCGAACAAGCAAATGACTAGGGTGAGACCCAGGACCACCAGGAGTGCTATGCGCTTTCCCAGGGTCAAGCTGCCTGCCACCACCATCGGCTCCTTCGGATGTGGAGCATCGTTGCTCTTCCACCGACCGTGGTGACATTATCCGATTTCAGCCCATTGGAATCAACTCCCGGTACATCTTTTGCTGATTTCAGTTATTGCCGCTGCCAGTGAACCGCGGTGTCACCTTCGCCGCAGCCTCTCGGGGTGGGAGTACACCGAGAGCCTCGATCCCCGTGCGTAGCCGACGAGTGTGATCCCGAGCTTCTGGCCCAGTTGTACCGCCCTGCTGGTCGGCGAGTTGATGGAAACAGCGACCGGCGCGCCCATCTTCGCGGACTTCACCACCATCTCCGAGGATAGTCTGCCGGTGGTCAAGAGTATCCTGCCTGCCGTCTGAATGTTCTGAAACAGACACTGGCCCCAGATCTTATCGAGGGTGTTGTGGCGGCCCACGTCCCGAGAGACCACCAGCAGTTCCTCGCCATCCGAGAGCGCCGAGACGTGGGTACCACCCTGTTCGGCTCGCCCACCGAAGGCTTGCAGCATCTGGCGCATGCGTCCCAGGATCTGGGAAGGGCTCACCAGCATATCGGTAGTCACGGGGCTGACGGCGTTGCCCTCGTCGAACGTTACCCCTCCACCACAGCCGGATGTGAGGATCCTCTTGCTTCCCAACATCCGCGGCCGCATCAGCCGCACGTCCGCCACCTGTTCTTCGTCGCACACCCTCATCAGTGCGATGTCGTTCAGTGTCTCAATCAGTCCCTCGGAACGCAGGAATCCCGCGATGAGGAAGTTCAGCTTCTCCGGAGTGCACAGCATCGTGGCAAGCTCCGCCCGGTCCACATACAGGGTGAGAGCGATCTCCTCGCCCAGCTTCATGGGTGCCAGATTCCAGCCGCCGTCCTCGGTCCAGTTGAGCACCGTTGCTCCGTTGGCTTCGTCAGCCATTGTTGGATCTATCATCGCCGCCGGCCTCTCCGCTATTGACACCGAATGACACTCCTTCTATCTATATCCGTGCCAGCGCACGGTGTCAAGCCACTCACGGGCTCGTGTATTTTCCGACTTCTTCCCACTCCACGAGGGATTCTGCCCAGTCCTTGTCCAGATGGCGATCGGAGTAGAGGTAGATGGCGCCGGTTGATGCCGTCACCAGCTTGAGGTCGCCGTATTCGGGCAGCTGGAC
>JAJYKO010000912.1 GCA_021788565.1 Chloroflexota bacterium | reverse complement strand
GATTGGGTTGCGGAAAGCGATGCTCGGCGCCGGCTTGTCCACGGGCCGGCTGTATCGGCCAGAGTGGGTCAGCTGAACTACCGTCACGGGGCGGTGGCCGCTCCCGAACTGCTCCTCGCTGATCTGGTCGATTCGCTTCGCCAGACGGGCGAACTCGCCAACTGTGGCTTGGTGGAGCCACAGCTGGCGGGGGTTGGCCTTGCCCTCAGGCACAACCGCGGTGGCCTCGAACCAGAGGATGCCGGCTCCGCCATGGGCGAACCGCTCGTAGCGCCGAACCGTCAGCTCGCCAGGCGCGCCGTCAGCCGTACCGTCACATCCCTCCATCGGGTGAACTCCCAGCGAGTTGGGGGCAACGAGGTTGCCAATTGGGACGGGACGCGCCAGGGGCGAAAGGTCCCCGTCGAATCTTATGTCCGTCCCGAGCTGAGTTATCTTCGCCTGAAGCTGCTCCAGGGACCTGAAGTTGAACTTCTCGTGTGCTGCCATTATTCGATCGCTCTTTCTTCAAACTCCTCTCGGTAGATGTTCATCCGCCGGCAGGCAGCCCCAGGATCGATCGAGCTTCGGTGGGGGAAGCTATCTCTCTACCCAGATCCCGACCGATCCGGACCACTCGCGCCACCAGTTGGGCGTTGCTCACGGCTAGCTCGCCCCTGCGGTAGTAGATGTTGTCCTCCAGGCCGGTCCTCGCGTGGCCGCCCATGGCCATGGCTATGGCGTTCATGGGCAGCTGGTCGCGCCCCACCGCGCACACGGACCACGGTACCCCGGAAGGGAGCATCTCCACCATGTGAAGGAGCTGCCTTGGAGACGCGTGCGCCCCACCCTTCACCCCAAGGACAATCTGGAACCAGTTCGGTGCCTCTATCAGTCCCTGATCGATCAGCCGCACCGCGTTGTCGATCTGCCCCGTATCGAAGCACTCGATCTCGGGCTTCACGCCCTTCTCCTTCATGCGCGCTGCCAGCCGAACCAGGAAATCCGGCGAGTTCAAGAACACCCTCTCTCCGAAGTTCATCGATCCAGCGTCGAAAGAGGCGAGGTCCGGACAGAGGTCTACGACGGCCAGGCGAACCTCATCGGGAGCGCCGCCAGCTCCTCCTGAGGTGCTGAGGTTGATCACTATGTCGCAGCCGGCCTGCCTGATCAGCTCCATGGCTCGTCTGTAGCGGTCAGGGTCACAGACGACCTTCCCGTCGTCGTCTCTGACGTGGATATGCACGACCGAAGCTCCCTCTCGCCACGCTTCGATGGCAGAGGATGCGATCTCCTCGGGAGTGATCGGCAGATATGGGGTCATCTGCTTGGTTGGCCAGCTGCCGGTAGTGGCCACGGAAACTATGAGTTTGTCCACTCTTCATCGCCTCCAGAGATAGTCGGCGGAGGGTTTATCGCTCGTTCTCGGTGGGCCATATGGTATGTCTCACCGGCCAGCAGGCGCAAATCCGGCTGTTGCCGTCCCTGACCCGAATTGAGGTCAAGTCGGAACTGCCAGAGATGACGGGGGCATGGATCTATGTCGAAATGTCTTGTATCTACCTTCGCAGATTGGTGGCTAATGTCAATCAGTCAGACTCGCTCTTGGACCATTCAACTCATAGGGTCGGTTTGCCCGCTGCTCGACGCGTGTTCTCCGCGTCCAGGACGGCTCCGGCGCGCTCCCTCGCCTCTTCGAACTCCAACTCCTCCTTCGGGAAGGTGATGCAGTACCACTCCCTCTGGTATCCCCCCACCAGTTCCCCCACCAGGATGGTGGCCCCGTTGCCGACCGCCTTCGGCTTCAGTGTCTCGGGCTTGAACCGCGTGGAGTCCTGGAGCAGGCCTACGTACTTCCCCTGGGTCTGTTGCCACCGCATAATCGAAAGCCTCTGCACGCGTCTCCTCCTGTGGTAGCTGCTTCCATGCCGCTTTCCACAATATTACTACGGTGGGCGGGAGGACGCGCGAAGAAGATGACCCCAGTGCCGAGGTTTCCGGCTTCGTGCAGGAGGTGGTATGCTGAGGAACCATCGGGAGGTTATCGCTATGCCAACGAACGATTCGATCAAGGTTGCCGTTCTGGACGATTTTCAAGGCGTCGCGCTGAAGATGGCCGACTGGTCCCAGCTGAAGGGCAGGACGGAGGTCACGGTGTTTCGCGACCATCTGTCCGACCCCGCGGCCGTAGAGGAGCGGCTGAGGCCGTTCGATGTCGTGTGCATCATGCGCGAGCGCACTCCGCTGCCCGGCTCGATCCTGGAGAAACTGCCGAATCTGAAGCTGATCGCCTCCACCGGACCTCGCAACGCCTCCGTAGATGTCGCGGCGGCGAAGGCGCGCGGTATCACAGTGTGCTCGACTCGGTCGGCTCCAAACGGTGCGGCCGAACTCACCTGGGGGCTGATCCTCGCCCTAATCCGCAACATTCCTGGCGAGAGCGCCTCGATGCGCGCGGGCGGCTGGCAGGTCTCTGTCGGCGGAGACCTGGACGGGAAGACCATGGGCATCATCGGTCTCGGCCGCATCGGCGCCAGGACAGCGAAGGTGGCGCGCGCGTTCGGGATGAACGTGATTGCATGGAGCCAAAACCTGACGCGCGAAAGGGCGGAGGAACAGGGCGCGCGGCTGGTCAGCAAGGAGGAACTGTTCCGCGAGGCCGACATAGTGACCGTTCACCTGGTTCTGAGTGACCGGACCAGTGGGATCGTCGGAGCCCAGGAACTCAAGCTGATGAAGCCAACTGCTTACCTCGTCAACACGTCTCGCGGCCCTCTGGTGGACGAAGGCGCCCTCATCGACGTACTGCGGACCCACGCAATCGCCGGTGCCGCCCTGGACGTCTACGAGATCGAACCACTGCCGGAGTCGCACCCGTTCCGCTCGCTCGATAACCTCCTCGCGACGCCGCACATCGGCTTCGTCACGAAGGACGCCTACGACCTGTTCTATCGCGAGACGGCCGAGAACGTCGTCGCCTGGCTGGACGGCACACCGATACGTGTGGTGGCAGACTAAAATAAAGCGGCGACCAAACCCGCGGGGTCTTTGGCCCCGGATCCTGAACTAACGCGCCGTGATCCCCGAGACCCCGCGGGTTTCATCCTGCCTTTGGTTTAGGATTGCCGCGTTTCCTCTGGCCGTGAATCCTAGGGGCCACCTTCTTTGCGTACTGGTGTTGCCCATGTAGTCGATCCGCAGTTTGGGCATTTCACCAGTTTTCGCCCCATTGAGTGGGGTGCGATTACGGCTCGCCAGGTGGGCAGGCTGAATATCGCACCGCAGTT
>JAJYKO010000911.1 GCA_021788565.1 Chloroflexota bacterium | reverse complement strand
GATCTGCTAACTCAGGCGATGCGCGAGTATACCTACCCTACAATAGCGAGGATCGAGGTGGGGCGATTCATCCAAAAGCCCGAACATGGCTTGACGTATGTTCCACATATTGTCAAAACAGATGAAGTCAGCAAACGCGTTTAACCGTCTGTCTCATCCTCCCCTGCGCCGAAGTACCTGGCCGCCGGGTGGTGCACTACCACAGCGCTGACCGACGCTTCCGGCTCCATCATGTAGCCCTCGGTCAGCCTCACCCCGATCTCCTCGGGCCTCAGCAGCCTGAACAGAGGCTTCTGGAGCGATAGGTCGGGGCAAGCCGGATAGCCGAAGGAGTAGCGCTTGCCCCGGTAGCGCGCCTGGAGGCGGTCCCTCATATCCATCTCCGGTTCGTCTGGGAAGCCCCACTGGCCGCGAAGCTTCGCGTGCAGCCATTCCGCCGTCGCCTCCGCGGTCTCCAGCGCCAGCGCCTGTACAGCGTGGCTCATCAAGAACTCGCCTCTCTCCTTGTACTCCTGGTACTGCGCCCGGATACCCGAGCCGGCAGTGACCACGAAGAGACACACACTGTCCGACGGCGCCCCGACGGGGTTCACGTAGTCGGCCAGGCAGAGGCGCTCTCCGCCGGGCTGTCTGGGGAACTCGAAGGTCGCCAGCCTCTCACCACTGCGGTGATCCAGGAGGTGGATGTGGTTTCCCTCGCTCACCGCTCGGAAGAACTGGTAGACGGCGTTCACCACCATCTTTCCCGCACGTCCCTCCGCTTTCAGCCGCTCGATCACCTCGTGCACCAGTATGGCCTTCTCGTCGGCCCGGGCCAGCAGATCTTCAATCCTCCCGCCCTTCAGGCCAAGGTGCTTCCCGTACAGCATGGCCGGGTTGAGGAAGGCCCACACCTCGTCCGGCCGGATCGACCGTAGCAGGTGCCGCTCGTAGTCGGGAGGCTCGGGCACCTCTGTCAGCACGGGCACATTGGACCTGTCGGGCTTATAGGACGAATAGGACGCACCCGACCTGTCGGGCCTTCTTTCCTTGGCGGCCAACGTCTCCGTCTGCCTCCGCAGATCCGCCACCAGCGCTTCCCTTTTCGCGGGCTGGACTATCCGGTTCGCCAGGTCGAGCCCATTCATGGCGTCTTTGGCGTAGGCAACCAGTCCCCCGTAGACCGGAGCGATCCGCTGCCGCGTGAAGCTGTTGGTCAGCGCCGCGCCCCCGACCAGCATCGGGATGTCGATCCCGTGCTGAGCCAGCTCCTCCGCGGTCACCACCATCTGCTGCGCTGACTTGACCAGCAGGCCCGAGAGGCCGACGATATCCGCCCCGTGTTCGTGGATCGCCTGGATGAGCTCCTGCGGAGGTACCCTGATCCCCAGGTTCACCACCCGATAGCCGTTGTTGCCCAGGATGATCTCCACCAGGTTCTTGCCGATGTCGTGGACGTCGCCCTTTACCGTTGCCAGCACGACTGTTCCTCGGGTGGCCATGTCGCTCTTCTCCATGTGAGGCTCGAGGTAGACGACGGCCGCCTTCATCGCCTCGGCGCTCTGGAGAACCTCCGCCACGATCAGCTTGTTGTCGTTGAAAAGCCGCCCTACCTCGTCCATGCCGGCCATCAGCGGCCCGTTGATTATGTCGAGAGGGGCCGCTTCCTCCATCTTCAGCTCGAGGTCGGGGATCAAGCCCTCCTTCGTGCCCTCGACGATGTAGTTGGCAAGCCGCTCGTCCAGCGAGAGCTGCGTCGTTTGCTTCTTCGTTCGAGCCCCGGCCTCACGGAAGTGCGCCGCGAAGGCAGCGATGGTCTCGTCTGAAGGCCGGAAGAGGACGTCCTCGGCCAGCTTTCTCTCCTCCTCCGGGATGGTGCCGTACCGCTCCAGCTTCTCGGAGTTGACGATCGCCAGGTCCAGTCCCGCGTGGGTGCAGTGGTACAGGAACACGGAGTTCATCACCTCGCGGCCGGCTGGCGGCAGTCCAAAGGAGACGTTGCTCACTCCTAGGATCGTCTTCGTATCGGGCAGCCCGGTCTTGATCAGCCGGAGCCCCTCCACGGTCTGTGCCGCGGATCCCACATACTGCTCGTCGCCCGTGGCACAGGGGAAGGTAAGGGGATCGAAGATAATATCCGTGGGCTTCACGCCGAACTTGCCGGCCAGCAGCTCGTAGGATCTCAGCGCCACCTCAAGCTTCCGCTCCGCGGTGACGGCCATGCCCTTCTCGTCGATGCACCCGACCACGAAGGCGGCGCCATACCGCTTCGCCATGGGCACCACTCGCTCGAAGCGCTCCTCGCCGTCCTCGAGGTTGATGGAGTTTATGATCGCCTTTCCCTGGCTGTAGGTCAGGGCTCGTTCTATCACCTCCGGATCGGTGGAGTCGATCATGAGAGGAACCTTGACCTTCTTGATCACATAGCTCATGAAGCGCTCCATGTCCGCCATCTCGTCGCGATCCGGATTGGCGAGGCAGACGTCGATCACCTGGGCGCCGTTCTTCACCTGCGCACGGCCGATCTCGCTCGCCTCCTCGAACTTCTCCTCGGCGATCAGCTTCTTGAAGAGGCGGGAGCCTATGGAGTTGGTGCGCTCCCCCACTATCACCGGGCGGCTCGACTCCTCCACCTCCAGGTTCTCCAGCCCAGAGAGGAAGAAGCGATGCGGACGCTGAACGAGGCGCCCGCTCTTCCCACGCGCCATCTCGGCGAGGGCCGCGACGTGCTCGGGCGTCGTCCCGCAACAGCCGCCGACGAGGTTCAGCCAGCCGTGCTCGATGAATCGCTCCAGGGTGCCGGCGATCATCCTCGGGGTCTCCAGGTAGTGACCGTTCTCGTCCGGAAGGCCAGCGTTGGGCACGCAGGCGATCGGCACAGTGGCCATCTCGGCCGCCGCGCGGATGTGGTCGGTCATGAAGTCGGGTCCGGTCGCGCAGTTCAATCCGAAGTAGAGAAGATTCACGTGCTCCAGGCTGGTCACCAGCGCCTCCACCGTCTGGCCGCCCAGCATCGTGCCCATGGGCTCGATGGTGCCGGAAACCGCAACCGGGACGGAGTAGCCCGTCTCTTTGAACAGTTCGTCCATTCCGAGCAGTCCGGCCTTCACGTTTCGAGTGTCCTGGCTGGTCTCCAGCAGCAGGTAGTCCGCGCCGCCGTCCACCAGGCCCCGAGCCTGCTCGCGGTAGTTCCGAACCAGTTCCTCGAAGGTTACTCCGCCGGTCACCGAAATGGCCTTGGTGGTGGGCCCCATGGAGCCGGCGACGAACCGTGGCTTCTCGGGCGTGGTGTA
>JAJYKO010000910.1 GCA_021788565.1 Chloroflexota bacterium | reverse complement strand
CTATAGCAGCGAAGAGAGCGGCTACACCATCGCCAGGCTCCAGCCGGCGGAGGGTCATGAGCTCCTCACCATAGTCGGCAACCTCCCCTCCCTCAACGTGGGCGAGTCGCTGCGCCTTCAGGGGCGCTGGACCAACCACCCGCGCTTCGGCCGCCAGTTTCAGGTGGAGCGGTACCAGGTCGTGCTCCCCGCCACCGCCGAGGGGATTCGCCGCTACCTGGGATCCGGCCTGATCAAGGGGATCGGCCCCGTGACGGCGGGGCGGATCGTGGATCACTTTGGCACGGAAACCCTGGACGTAATCGAGCGAGAGCCGAAGAAGCTATGCGAGGTGTCCGGCCTCGGATACAAGCGGCAGGAAATGATCACCCAGGCGTGGGAGGCCCAGAAGACGATCAAGGAAGTGATGCTGTTCCTGCAGTCGCTACAGATCAGCTCCTCCCTGGCCGTCCGCATCTACAAGCAGTACGGCGATGCCTCGCCCTCCATCGTCAAGAACGAGCCGTACCGAATGGCCCGCGAGGTGTTCGGCATCGGCTTCCTCACCGCCGACAAGATCGCTCGCAGCGTCGGCATCCCGCAGGACTCCATCGAGCGGACCATGGCCGGCGTGCTCCACGTCATTTCCCAGGCCACCGACGACGGCCACACCTACCTGCCCAGGCCGGAACTGGTGGAAAAGAGCGCCGAAATGCTGGAGGCGCCGTCCGAGCGGGTGGAGGCCGCCATCGACCGGCTGATCGCGGAGCGACACGTCTGGAGCGAGGCAACCGACGAGTACGAGGCAATCTTCCTGCCGCCCCTACACTTCGCCGAGGTGGGTATCGCCAACCGGATCAAGGGGCTGATCTCCTATCCGCTGGACAGGCTAGCCCTCTTCCAGACGGTGGATTTCGAGGCGGCGCTGGGATATCTCAAGGACAGGGATGGGGTGGAGCTGACGGAGCGCCAGCGGGAGGCCGTCGTCTCTGCCCTCACCCAGAAGGTCACGGTGATCACCGGAAACCCCGGCACCGGCAAGACCACCTGCGTGCGCTCAATCCTTCGGCTGGCGGAGGCGAAGAAGAAGACGTTCGTGCTCGCGGCTCCCACCGGTCGCGCGGCGAAGCGCCTCTCCGAGGCGACGGGCCGGTCCGCGAAGACCATCCACCGGCTGTTGGAGCTTCGTCCAGGGGGAGACGCCAAATACAACCAGGAGAACCCTCTTCCCGCCGACCTGGTGATCGTGGACGAGACCTCCATGATGGACGTGCTGATCACCAACTCCCTGTTCAAGGCGGTTAGCCCGGACGCTCACCTGGTGCTGGTTGGCGACGTGGACCAACTCCCCTCGGTGGGACCCGGTAACGTCCTCAGGGACATCATCGACTCCGGTGCGGTCTCCGTCGTGCGGCTGGACGCCATCTTCCGGCAGGCCCAGGAGAGCAGCATCGTTCTCAACGCCCATCGGATCAACCACGGGGAGATGCCCCAGTTCGACCACGGCTTCGGCGAGACCTTCATGTTCCAGGAGGAGGACCCGGAGAAGGTCTTCGAGATCATCGTGGACCTCGTGACCAAACGGATCCCCAGGAAGTTTGGCCACGACCCGCTGCGTCACATCCAGGTGCTGAGCCCGATGTACAGGGGCAAGGCCGGGGTTGCCTTCCTGAACGAACAGCTCCAGGAGGTGCTGAACCCGCCCGACGACGGAAAGCCCGAGAAGCGGTACGGCGGCAAGCTGTTCCGCGTGGGCGACAAGGTGATGCAGGTGCGGAACAACTACGAGAAGGAGGTCTTCAACGGGGACGCCGGCCGCATCGTCTCCATGAACCAGGAGGACCAGACCGTCCTGGTGGTCTTCGACGACGACCGAACGGTGGAGTACGACTTCTCGGAGCTGGACGAGCTGGTCCACGCCTTCGCCATCTCCGTCCACAAGGCCCAGGGGGCGGAGTACCCGGCGGTGGTTATCCCCTGCCTCACGCAGCACTACCTTCTGCTGCAGCGCAATCTGATCTACACGGCGGTGACCAGGGCGAAGAAGCTGGCCGTGCTAGTGGGGACGAAGAAGGCCTTGGCCATCGCCCTCAAGAACAACAAGATCGCCTTCCGCTACAGCGGCCTCAAGCGCCGGCTGACGGAGGATTAGGGCCGATAATCGAGGATGCCCGGCCGGTTGCTCGTCTGCTACAATCACGCGGGGGAGAACTACCTGTGGAAGATCCAGAACGACACACCCTGACCAGCGCAGACCGGGTTGCCTTGCCGGAAACGAACCTGCTCGCGCGCGAGCCAGCCCTCGCCGGAATCGTGAGGCGGCTGGTCGAGGCATATCAGCCAGACCGGATCTATCTGTTCGGCTCGGTGGCGCGGGGCGAGGCTGGCCCCGATAGCGACTACGATCTCATGGTAGTCGTACCCGACGACGCGGCGCCAGAGCGGCGTGATAGCGACCTCGCGTATCGCGTGCTACGTGGCATCGGGATCGCCGCAGATGTGCTGGTGTGCACTCGCTCCTACTTCGAGGCGCGTCGGCATCTTAGGGCATCATTGCCGGGAACGATCCTTCGGGAAGGGAAGCTCCTACATGCCGCTTGATCCGGCGCGCGTTGCGGATACACGAGCCTGGCTTACAAAGGCTGAGATGGACCTGCGGGCCGCCGAGATTCTACTTCAGGCTGTCCCAGCAGTGCTCGGAGGCGTCGTCTTTCACTGCCAGCAGGCGGGGGAGAAGGCCTTCAAGGCGTTTCTGGCGTGGCATGATGAGCCGTTTCGAAAGACGCACGACCTCGAAGAGCTGGGCCGGCAGGCATCGGCCTTCGACAGTTCATTGCAGCCGCTCGTCGACCGGGTCGGGAGCCTGACGAAGTACGCCTGGAAATACAGGTATCCTGGCGAGCAAGGAGATCCGTCCCCTGCCGAGGCCGAAACTGCCCTGGCGCTAGCTCGTGAAGTCTACGAGGCGGCCCTCTCGCGGCTGCCACAAGATGCCCGACCATGAGCCATCGGGTCACGCGGGTCAAGAAGGCCCTGGCTATCGCCTTCAAGAACGATAAGTCGCCTTCCGCTACAGCGGCCTCAAGCGTCGCCTGACGGAACTGTGACAGCCGCGCTGAAGCGGCCCGGCCCTCAGAGTGCCCGGGCTATCTCCTCGACGGCCGAGGGGTTCTCCAGAGAGGAGACGTCCCCCATCTCCTTCTGCCCCAGGTAGGCGGCCCGGATCACGCGCCGCATGATCTTGGCGTTCCGCGTCTTCGGCAGGTCTCGGACGAACCGTACCTCCTTCGGCTGCA
>JAJYKO010000909.1 GCA_021788565.1 Chloroflexota bacterium | reverse complement strand
CCGCTCCCGTGAGGAGGCCCTTGCGACCCCACTCGCACCGACAGCTCACGGAGCCAGACGCTGAACCTGGCGATGACGAAGCCAAGGGTGATGACCGCGATGCTGGTCCTGATCCAGGCCAGAAACGTCCTTTCGCTGGAGAGGTACTGCGAAGCCCGCCGATCATCTCGTTCACCCGCCTGCCCAGACGACGGCTGCTGTGCATCGGACGCATCTGTTGATGCCGCTCTCCTATCACTCTTCATCGATCGACATGCCCTCCAGATTGTGCTACTCCCCGACACGTCAGCATCAGCTCGGCTTGATGGTCGTCAACCGGTTGATTCGGTAATGGTACTAAAGTATAGCGGCGACCAAACCCGCGGGGTCTTTGGCCCCTGATCCTGAACTGGCGTGCCGTGATCCCCGAGACCCCGCGGGTTTCATCCTGCCTTTGGTTTGGGCGGGCCGGCAGGGCCGCCGGCCCCTACCCCCTTGTATGGACAGCCGGCTCTGGCCGCCGGCCCCTACCCCCTTGTAGGGACGGCCGGCTCTGGCCGCCGGCCCCTACACCCCTTGTATGAACAGCCGGCTCTGGCCGCCCGCATCACGCGGCCCCTACATCCCTTGTAGGGGCCGGCGGCCCTGCCGGCCCGCACCCGGAGGATTTACCCAATCAACGAGCCCGCATCACGAAGAACTACCCCATCAACGAGCTACGGTTCATTAGCCACATGCACCTAGCCTGGCTCTGGACGGTTCGCACAGGCCATGCCGCCACGGAAAGAGTATCATGAGCGCCGCTCCAACCGTGGAGTGGCCCAGTTACCAGGTTAAGAGGAGGGATGACATGGCTTCGTCGCAAGACGCGCCTCACGGGGCGCCGCGGCCCTACGACCTGTTACTGCAGGGTGGAAGGTTGATAGATCCGGAGTCCGGCCGCGACGGGACGTTCGACGTGGCTTTCACGGGCGATATGGTAGCAGCAATCGAGACGCGCATCGAGCCCGGGATGGCGAAGCAAGTGGTTCCGGTAAGCGACGCCCTGGTGGTGCCCGGACTGATCGACCCCCACGCGCACGTCTGCGAAGGGATCAGCGTAGGCGTTCCACCGGACGAGGCTGGCGTCAATCGCGGCGCAACGACGGTGGTGGACGGCGGCACCTGCGGGGCCAACACCTTCGGCGCATTCAAACGGGTGATCGCCGCCAGCCAGACCCGCACCCTCGCCTGGCTGCACATCTCCACCATCGGCCTGGTGGACACAGCGCTCCCGGAAGGGCTCTTCCTGTCCACCATGGACGTCGAGAAGGCCGTCGCCACCGCGAAGGCGAACCCTGACACCATAATCGGCTTCAAGGCGAGACTGAGCACCTACGTGACGGGGGGCGGATCGTGCATACCCTCGCTCAGGCTGGTGCTGGAGGCCGGTGAGGAAGCAGGATTGCCCGTGATGGTGCACGTGGGCGATACGGTGGAACCGCTCGGGGTGATAATCGACATGCTGCGCCCCGGGGACGTGGTCACGCACTACCTGACACCTCGGAAGAACGGGATCCTGGGACCGGCAGCGGTTCCCGGAGCGACGATCATTCCACAGGTCAGGGAAGGCCGAGAGAGGGGAGTTATCTTCGATTCGTCCCGTGGAATGACCCAGCATATGGGCTTCGCGCAGATGCAGGCGGCGGTGGAGAGCGGACTCCTCCCCGACACGCTGAGCACGGATCTGACGGACGGCTCGGCGGTCAACCCCTACCACAGCGTGCTGATGGTGGCCACGGAGTTCATGTCCTTCGGCGTCGACGTAAGGGAACTGCTACCCCGGATGACCGTCAACTCGGCCAGGATGCTCCGACGACCCGAGCTGGGCAGGCTGCGGGTGGACGGCATCGGGGACGCCTCGATCCTCAAGGTGGAGGATGGAAACTTCACCGTGCGGGACGGCAACGGCTGGGTCCGCAGGACGAACAAGCGGCTGGTAGCAACCGGCGTGGTGCGTGCCGGCCGCCACATCCCCCTCACCCCACCCGCCGGCAACTGAAATCGATCCCCAGCCCTGAGGGGGCGGGCCAATAGGCAACCCGCGGAACGCCCCGTTGGGGCTTCCGACAGATCGTGCTTCCAGCCCGTGGCCGGATTGGCACAGTCCACCACAACCTAGAAGTCTGGCGCATATATACCCCCATAGGGTATAATCACGTTCGCCCGTCGTGCCTCTGCAGCCGGCGACGGAAAGACTCGGGGGCGACGGTGCGCGATCCCTGAAAGGTACGGGTGATAAGCCGCGTTTCGCGCGGAATCCGCCTTGCGTATGCTGCAGAAGAAGAATAACTATCGTCTTAGTGGAGCATAGAAGAATGGGTTTGTTCAGCTGGCTTCTCGGCCCCAAGGTCGACGAGATCGAGGTCACGGAGGTCCACGGATTACTGAAGCAGGGAGCGACACTTATCGACGTGCGTGAGCCTCACGAGTGGGCAAGCGGGCACGTAAAGGAAGCTAAGCTCGTGCCGCTGCACACCCTGGATAAAGAGCTGTCGAAGTTGCGAGCCGATCGGACTGTGATGTTCATCTGCCGGAGCGGTCACCGTGCGGCTCGGGCCACGGACAAGGCCCAGCAGGCTGGTCTCAAGGCACTTAACGTGCGCGGCGGCATGATCCAGTGGACTCGGGCCGGGCTCCCTGTGAAGGGCAACCACCGGTAGTTAGGCCATGATCGAAACAAGCAATCTCGCGATCCTGGCGGTAGTGACCGGCATCGGAATCGGGCTCTCGCTTGGTCTACTTGGCGGGGGAGGGTCCATTCTAACGGTGCCGGCCCTGGTGTATATCCTCGGTCAGGACGTCTCGACTGCCGCCGCGACCTCCCTCATAGTGGTTGGGTCCAACTCCCTTCTGGGGGCGGGTGCCCACTTTCGCGCGCGGCGGGTCCGGTGGCGGACTGCGCTCGTCTTTGGTGGCGCCGGCCTGCTGGGGGCCCTACCGGGCGCCAAGCTGAATCACGTCCTGCCTGGCGCTCTGATCCTGCTTCTCTTCGCGGGAGTCATGCTGGCCGCGGCCGTCCTCATGCTCAGACGCAGGCACGTAGTCGAAACGGACCGCTCGTCGGACTGCCCCACCAGGCGCTACTGCCTCACAGCCTCGGTGGCAGGGGTCGCGGTAGGCTTCATGACCGGCTTCTTCGGCGTCGGCGGTGGCTTCTTGATCGTGCCGGCGCTCGCCGGAGCCCTCCGGTTCGGGATGCCCCATGCCGTTGGCACCTCCCTGGCCATCATCGCCCTCAACTCCGCCTCCGGCCTGTTC
>JAJYKO010000908.1 GCA_021788565.1 Chloroflexota bacterium | reverse complement strand
CACCCAGCAGCCCCACAGTCAGAGCGACGAGCAGAGAAGTGGGGGCAGTCGAGTTGGGCGCTTCTCCGGTGTTGGGCAAAGCCGTCGGAGTGCCGGTTGCCGCGGGCGTGGCAGCGGCGCTCGTAGCGGAAGCCGTGGCAGAGGGAGCGGCACCAGCCGCCGACGGCGTGGCAGTGGCTGTGCTCGTTACCTGGGCCTTCGCTACGACGAACCCACGTACGTTCTGACCGTTGACGACATCTGGACCGGTGTCTCGCACGAAGGTGTACAGGGGCATGCCATTATATGTTACTTGCTTGGTCCCGTCGGAGCGGGTGATGGTTCCTAGCGTCCCACCCACTCCTGACGGCAGGGTCAATGAACCGGATGCCGTGAAGGGGGGCCAGGCAGCGAGAAGCGCGCCAGTCACGTTGCTCACGCCGGGCTTGTCGCCGTTGTAGGTATACAGCGTGGTTCCGTTGGGTGTAGTAAGAAAACTACCGAGCTGCGGGGTTGATCGGACTGCCACGGTTTGGCTGGTCTGGGCAAGCGATATTGCGGTGGTGGCGAACAGCAGAAGTGGAACCACCAGGAATGCAACTTTTCTCACTCTCATCTCCTTTGTAGCATCTAGCCTTGCGGTTTCTACGATCGTGGACGCAAACCAGCGTATGGGGGAGCAACATCCATGCCGATGTCATTCCATGCCATTCACCCGGAGTATCGGCATAGGACTTGCGAATCAGCGCGGATTCCAATCGTTGGCCACGAGACGCGAAAGGAGTTCGAAGAAGCTATGTCGATAGGAGTTTGGATTGCCATCGCGGTTATCGTCATTGTCGTGGTGGCGGTCGTGGCGTGGGCGCTCGCCCAGAGACGGCGAAGCGAGCAGCTTCGACAGCGGTTCGGTCCCGAGTACGACCGGGCTGTGCAGCAGTACGGCCAGAAGAGCAACGCGGAGGCGGTGCTCGAGGCCCGTCAGAGTCGAGCCGAGCATATCCACCTGCATCCGATTTCTACAGAAGATCAAGCGCGACTCGAGCAGTCATGGGGCTCGGTGGAGTCGAGATTCGTCGATGATCCGGCCGGCGCGGTTGCCGCCGCGGATGACCTGGTCACCGAAGTGATGAGGGCGCGTGGGTATCCAGAGGGCGACTTCGAGCAGCGCGTGGGAGACCTTTCCGCTACTCATCCTCATCTCGCGGACGACTATCGGACGGTGCACGAGACTGCACTGGCAAGCCGTCGCGGGGAAGGCAGCACCGAGGACCTTCGCAAGGCTATGGTGACCTACAAAGGACTGTTCGAGAACCTTCTTGAGACAAGAGGCAGCGAGCGAAAGGAGGCAGCATAGATGAACGAGAGAGAAAACCTTTCCACCGCGGACATAGCGTCCGCCGGTGCACATCATACGGATGAACAGGTCGGGAACGAGGAGATGCGGAACCAGGGCTACCAGACCTCGACAGCCGTTCAGCAGGGGAGCGAGACTCAACCAGCGGCTCTATTCGATCCCAACGAGGCGCAGTCGCTGCGGACTCATTGGGACCAGGTCCAGGGAAGCTTCGTCGACGACCCTCGCCGGGCCGTCCAGGAGGCGGACAGCCTGGTGGCAGAGGTGATAAAGCGGCTCGCGGACACCTTCGCCGAGGAACGGGCGAAGTTGGAGCAGCAGTGGAGCAGCGGGGAGAACGTCTCCACCGAGGACCTTCGCATGGCCCTTCACCGCTACCGGTCCTTCTTCGACCGGCTGCTTTCGATCTAGCGGGTCGTCCCGACGAACGGGAACGGCTCGTAGGCGCGAGCAGACGACGCGGTAATCGTGGAGGGCGCGTAGGGCGAGTTCAGCCCCACGCGCCCTCCCACCCACGCGGCCGTCCACTTGGGGATCATTCGGACTCGATCTTTTCAGGCTCGGGGTGCCTAGCGGTTCAATGTGAACTTCGCCTGGACAACGGCGGTGATTTGCTTCTCGATGGTCGAGGTGTCGTAGGTGCCCTCGTTGGAGATTTCGGTGGAATTGACCGGTGTAATCTGAATCACACCCGTACTCTCTGACATCAAGTGACCCAGCTTCTCGCCGGTGCTTGCGGCGATTTGCTCCGCCCGAAGTTGAGCGTCCTTTGTCGCCGCTGCGATCAACTTCACCCGCAGGCCGGGCAGCTTCGTGTAGTAGTATTCCACCCTCTCGGTCGAGAAGATGACACCCTGGTCTACCAGCCCGCTCAAGTCCTGCGCCACCCTGGTGGTCCTGTTGACGTGGCTGGAAGCCACTTCCACGTTCTGAACCAGCCGATAGCTGACGATTTCGCTGACACAACCGGCCTGATTAGATGACGCGCCAAGCTTCAAGGCGGGACCGCAGTTGTTGTAGACCGGATTCATCATGACCGGCGAAATCGTGACTTCGTTCGCGCTCACGCCCTGGGCAGCAAGGTACTTCGAGACCAGGTTGCTGTCCGTTTTCATCTGCGAGTATCCGCTCTTCAGATCATTGGCTGGTACCTCGCGGGAATAGTTGCCAACCCATTTCACCTCGTCCGAAGTGATGAGCTGCTGGGTCGAGCCCGTGACGGTCAGAAGGGAACTGTCCAGGGTCTTCACATAGTCAACTGAGTTGGCCCCGATCAACGCCGCGACGTCCAGACTGGCGCCGATTATCAGCGAGAAAAGAACTGCTGTCACAACCCAGGCACGCGAACTCATTGCCAAGTCTCCTCGTATATGTTTCTCCCTATGGATGCGCCGGCCCCTAACTCGCGCGCGCCAGGTTCCAGCGCCCTTTCGACAAGTTCTAAACGGTTGATGTGCCGTAGAAGTTACGCTGAACCATTGACCATCGATCGAACAGTAGTACCCCCTTCTCCTGCCTCGTATAATGGCGCTGCCCGACGAGCTGCGCGATGTCGGGCGAGCCCACTATGTTTCGGGAGGATGGGAGATGCCGTACGGATGCACCGGCAAGGTTCTCAGGGTGGATCTGTCCAACGCGAAGGTGTGGGTGGAGGAACCGGGGGAGGAGGTGTACAGGAGCTACCTTGGCGGGAGCGCCCTGGCGCTGCACTACCTGCTCCGCGAACTGAAGCCGGGGGTGGATCCCCTTGGGCCGGATAACCTCCTCGTATTTACGGCCTCTGTGCTCACGGGCACCCCGGGGCCGGGCCTATCCAGGTACACGGTGGCTGCCAGGTCCCCCCTCACCGGTGGGTTTGGGGAGGCCGAGGCCGGTGGATGGTGGGGGCCCGAGCTGAAGTTCGCGGGATTTGACGGGGTCGTCGTGAGCGGACGGGCCGAGCGCCCGG
>JAJYKO010000907.1 GCA_021788565.1 Chloroflexota bacterium | reverse complement strand
ACAACCTCGGCGCTCGGGACTGTCCGCTTCAGGTCCGCCCTCGGCCTGGTACGCGCGGCGGGGCACACGGCCCCGCCCTACAGAATTGGCGTCGATTTCGGAACCGTGGGGTTCGGCGTCGTTTTCGGAATCGTAGGGCAGGGCGCTCTGCCCTGCCATCTGATCCGCAGACGCGCGGCGGGGCACAGGGCCCCGCCCTACGGACGGTGCGCCGCCCCGAAACTCCTCCAACAGCTGCTTCGCCGCGGACCGCGCGTCGATCCTCTTCTCCACAAGCGCCAGCACAAGCGCATCGGCGACTGCACGCACGAGGCCCGCCTGCAGCTCCGCGCCCAGTCGCTGTCGCGCCGCTTCCAGCAACTCGCGCCGCGCGTTCTCCTCCAACCGGACAGACATCTCGCCGGAACTATTCAGATACGCCAGGTGCGACTGAATGGCATCCGCAAGCTCGGAGACACCGCTGCCGGTCGTGGCGACAGTCTTCACAATGGGGGGAGACCACGCCAGGGGGCGAGTGCTCATCTGCAGCATCATCCTGAGCTCGGATACCATGGCGTCTGCGCGGACCTTGTCGGACTTGTTAACGGCGAAAACGTCGGCTATTTCCAGAATGCCCGCCTTGATGGCCTGTACCTCGTCACCCATGCCCGGCACCTGTACCACAACCGTGGTATACGCCGTCCTGGCGATGTCCACCTCGTCCTGCCCAGCCCCAACGGTCTCCACCAGAATGATCTCGCAACCGTAAGCGTCGAGAACCTTTACCGCCTCAGCCGTAGCCACAGAAAGCCCGCCCAGTGCGCCGCGGCTCGCCATGCTCCGAATGAACACCCCACGGTCGCCTGTGAGATCTTGCATGCGAACCCGATCCCCCAGCACAGCTCCGCCGGTGAAGGGACTGGTGGGGTCCACGGCGATCACCCCGACGGTGAGGCTACGCGAACGGAACTCCCGCGCCAGTTTCCCCACCAGGGTGCTCTTGCCGCTCCCCGGCGAGCCCGTGACCCCCACCACATGAGCATGGCCCGTATGTGGGACCAAGCGCCGTAGCTCTTCCTCGATGCCCTCCGTGTCGTTCTCGAGCAGCGTGATGAGTCGGGCTACCGCCCGCCTATCCCCTCCCACGACCCGCTCTGCCAGGTAGCCGCCATCTCCACCACGTCCAGCTAAAGGTCCCACGGACGCCTTCCCCTCCACGACGCTCAAAGCTACCTCCGGACGCCCACCACTCGAGCGTGCGAGCGGATGTAGTCCACGATGTCGTGCGTGGAGCTGCCGGGGCCGAAGACAGCGTCGATGCCCATGGTTTTCACGGCTGGCAGGTCATCGTCCGGTATGATCCCCCCGGCCACGATCAGCACCTGCTCGAGCCCTTCCTGCTTCAACAGCTCCGTAATTCGCGCGAAGAGCGGCATGTGAGCGCCTGACAGTATGCTCAAACCGATCACGTCCACGTCCTCCTGGATAGCCGTCTCGACTATCATCTCAGGGGTCTGCCGAAGGCCTCCATAGATGACCTCCATTCCGGCGTCGCGAAGGGTTCGGGCGACTACTTTGGCGCCCCGATCGTGCCCATCCAGGCCGGGCTTGGCAACAAGGACCCTGATCTTCCGTTGCTCTTCCAACTCACCCTCCACTCACAGCACCGGCGTCTCCACGTACACTCCGAACACTTCTCGAAGGATGTCCGCCATCTCGCCGAGGGTGGCGTTCGCCCTCACGGCCTCGATGATGTACGGCATCGTGTTCTCGCTGCTGGCGGCTGCTCGCCGCAGATCGCCCAGCCGCATGCGAACCTCGGAGCTGTCGCGCTCGCGGCGCACCCGATTCAGCCGCTCAACCTGCTTCTTCTCACCCTCGGGATCCATCTTCAGCAACGGGATCTTCATCGGCTCGTCGGTCAGGTAAGCGTTCACCCCCACGATGATCCTCTGACCATCATCTATCTCCATCTGATAGCGGTGCGCACTGTCTGCTATCTCCCGCTGGAAGAAGCCAGCCTCGAGTGCCGGTATCGCTCCGCCCAGGTCGTCCAGCCGCCTGAAGTAATCCCGCGCAGCCCTCTCGGTCTGATCCGTCAGCGCCTCCACGAAGTAGGACCCGCCCAGGGGGTCGACGGTATTCGCGACTCCGCTCTCGTGAGCGATGATTTGCTGAGTGCGTAGCGCCGTCAGCACCGCCCCCTCGGATGGCAATGCAAGCGCCTCGTCCATGGAGTTTGTGTGGAGTGACTGAGTGCCCCCCAGGACCGCTGCCAGTGCTTGAATCGCCGTCCGCACCACGTTGTTCGCCGGCTGCTGAGCCGTCAAGGAGCAACCCGCCGTCTGGGTGTGGAACCTGAGCCACCATGACCTGGGGTTCTTCGCGCCGAAGCGGTCGCGCATCTCTTTGGCCCAGATTCGCCGCGCCGCGCGGAACTTGGCGATCTCCTCGAAGAAGTCGTTGTGGCAGTTGAAGAAGAAGCTCAGTCTGGGGGCGAAGTCGTCGACGTCGAGCCCCCTGTCGACGGCGGCCTGCACGTACGTGAGCCCGTCGTACAGCGTGAAGGCCAGTTCCTGTACCGCGGTCGCACCGGCCTCACGGATGTGGTAGCCGCTGATGGAGATCGTGTTCCAGAGTGGCATCTCCCTCGTGCCGAACTCGATCGTGTCCGCCACTAACCGCACAGAAGGCGTCGGAGGGAAAATGTACTCCTTCTGGGCGATGAACTCCTTGAGGATGTCGTTCTGGATAGTGCCCGCTAGACGTGCCCTGGGTATGCCGCGCTTCTCCGCGGCCACGATGTACATCGCCCAGATGATTGCAGCGGGGCTGTTGATGGTCATGGAGGTGGTGATCTCGCCCAGGGGAATCCCGTCCAGCAGCACCTCCATGTCGGCCAGGGATGATACCGCCACTCCACACTTGCCAAACTCGCCTCGTGCCATGGGATGGTCGGTGTCGTACCCATACAGCGTGGGCATGTCGAAGGCGACGGAGAGGCCGGTCTCGCCGTGCTGAAGGAGGTACTTCAGGCGAGCGTTGGTCTCCTCGGCCGTGCCGAAACCCGAGAACATTCGCATAGTCCACGGCTTGCCTCGGTAGCCCGTGGTGTGGATGCCCCGTGTGTAGGGAAAGTCGCCCGGAAGTCCGACCTCCGCGCCGTAGTCATTTCCGGTCAAGTCATCCGAGGTGTAAACGCGCTTGATAGGAACGCCTGAAGTGGTTACGAAGGGGCCTTTCCGCTCCCCGCCGCTTTGCGGGAGTGCCCTAACTTCGCTGTCCGCCGTCTCTCGAAGCCCC
>JAJYKO010000906.1 GCA_021788565.1 Chloroflexota bacterium | reverse complement strand
TGGTAGCCGGCATTGCACGACGGCATAGAGAAGTGAAGGGTACAAACGTGGACTCGCCGGAGGAGACGTAGAGCAAGTAAGATGCCAGTAGCCCCCGGGACCGCCTCACAATGGGGTCCCGGGGGCTACTGGCAAGACTGATAGCTGATCGCTGGCGGCTACTTGAAGCAGCCGAGCTGGCACTTGGTGATGCGGAGTTTTTCCTCGTCCGCGGCCCATCCCACGTCCGGCACGGTCACGCCCAGCTCCTCCGCCAGGTGATGGGCCGCGGCGCAGGGAAGCCGTCCTTCGACTGCGGCGGACCTGACCCGGTCCAACAGGAGGCCTCGCTTCTCCACGGACGGAACAGGCTTCGCTGGCCTGCCGCCATGCGGCCCGTTGTCGCCCTCGTAAACATCCGCGCGGATCGCAAAGAGATCCTCAATCTCCGCCTGCAGCACATCCTCGATTGTGATCTGCGGCGAGAGCTCCTTCGGCAAGAAAGCGAGCACCTTTTTGCCAGCATACGCGAGACGGAAGGCTCGGCCACCGGGCACCTTCATGCGGCGGTTGCCCAAAGTCGCTCCCGAAAGCCCCTGCAGGGCATCGGCCACACAGCCATCTGAAGCCATGTGAATCACCACGTTGGGATCTTTCTGGGCTATCTGCCACTCCATCATAGCGTGATAGATAATCCGCACTCCAAGGGCCGCGCCGACGCACTGCTCCCCGTGGAAGTTGGTCGCCTCCACCATCATACTGTCGATAACCTGCCGGCGGTCCACTTTATCAGGGAAGCGAAGATCTCTGGAACTGCGCGCCGAAAAGACGCAATCCCAACTGGGAGAGTATCTCTTTATGTCGACCAGCGGAGTACCGTCCACCAGGTCCAGCCTGTCCACGAAGAGGCTCGTTCCCTCCACACGCTCCAGCCGGCACATCAGGAGCCCCAGGGGATTTGGACGATGGGAGGATCGGAGGCCGAACACCCCCCGCGGCTCCGATGTTCCGGTTCGAGTCTTGGCCACCTGCACCGTGTCACGGTTGGCACGGTCCAGCCAGCCGATCACGACGATATGGGAGCCATCCTCGATCGACTTCAGTCCCTTCTCGAACTCGGGGAACAGTTCCAGACGAGCGGGAACACCCTCGAAAGGCATATCTTCGGGGTCAATCACCGAAGAGTGAACCACCCCTATAGGTCGTAAATCCATGAACCGACTCCTTTCGACCAAGCTATCAGTCATCAGTCATCAGTCATCCACTCAGCACTCAGAACCCAGAACTCAGAACTCGTTGGCTACCAGTCGATGTCCTCGTCGAAAACCGACGGCACGATCGGACGGTTTCTGCCCTTTCGCTCGTCCTCCAGGGCTCCTTCCAGCACCTTCATTAGCCGCTCACTTAGATCGGCGCCGCTCTCCACCCTGACTGTGGCTTGATACGGGTAGCCGTGCGCGGAGACGTCCATGTCGAAGAGCCTCTCCAGGAAGGCCACCGGCAGGTCAAGGCCGGAGCCGTAGGGATTGCGACAGGCGAATGCCCAGTTCTTTTCCACGAGAATCTGCAGATACTCGCTCCCAGTCCTCCGGCGCGCGGGCTCGCCATAGAGCCGCGGACGGAGATAGCGCAACTCCGGATACGCGCCGGCGTTGATAGAGAGCACTTCCTGGCCGAACGGCGCCTCAGCTTCGAGCCGTACCAGAAAACGCTCCGCCCTACCCTCGCGCGAGCGCTGCAGGGCAACCAGCTTTCGCTCGGCCTCGGAAAGGGCGCTATTCGGCTCCCACACCCTCAAAACCACGGACCGAATCGTCTTGTTGGCGACCAGCCGATGGTCGTGCTCCACCGCATCGATCATGGTCAGCCAGTCAGGGCCGCCACGATCGGTCGCGCGAACCTCGCCCACAGTCCGTCGAAGCTCATCGGCCATAGCCACGGCCTTCGAATTGTCGGAGTCCAGCAGGTATGCCAGCGCCAGGCCGCTCATCCGCTCGGTCTCCGGGCGGTGAGGGTCCGGCAGGAGCAGCTCCACATCCAACTGCTGGAATTGCTCCCGAAGCGCCTGTGTCCAGAGCATGTCGTGGGAGTCGAGCCAGCGCACCCTGGTGCCCCTGGCTTGAAGCACGGTGAGAGACGAGCGAAGCGAGCCGCTGTCTGCCGCGGGCACTCCGCACACAGTGATGCGTGTGTAGGCACGACGGGCGTCATGGAGTAGGCGGCTGACCTCCGGGAGGGAGGCCACTACCCGGTAGCTGACCATCCCATCCACGGTACCCAACAACAGCCCTGACGCCACCAGAGCATCCCTGCCGGCGTCGGTGATCAGTAGGTCAGCCAATGCGCGCCTACACTCTCATGGATTGCGGTATTGGGCTGAAGGCAACCTCTACAGACTTCTCAACCGGAATACCCAGTGTCGCCGAGAGGTAGGCAATCTTGGCGGTGTCCTCGATCAGGTCAGCGGCATTGTAAGCTGCCACCAGCGTGGGGCCGGTAGCGACGATCCCGTGGGCACGCATCAGAATGCACCGGCAACCCGGATTGCGCGCGAAGCCTTGCTCCACCAGTTCGCGCAACTCATCGGATCCGGACAGCGCGACGTCCACACAGGGCACCCTCTTCAGGATGGCAGTGGCGCCGACGGTAACGAGTGGCAGATCCGCGAACTTGAGGGAGAAGGCCGTCGCGTATGGCGGGTGGACGTGGGCGATGGCGTTCACTTCCGGACGCAGGCGGTAGATACCACAGTGGAAGCCGGTCTCTTTGGACGGCCTGTGGCCGTTGCCGGTGTCGATATGTTTGGCGTGCAAATCGGTCTTGACAATATTGTCGACGGTGGTCATGCCCAGCGAAACGCCTGTGGGAGTGATCAAGACTTCGTCCCTACCCGGCACGCGGACGCTGACGTTGCCACCGGCTCCTGCTACGAGACCGCGCTGGTACGACTGGATAGCTATGCTGGCCAACTCTTCGCGCAGGGCCAACTCTTCGCTGCTGAAGTCCATGTCTCCTCCTTGGAGCCCTCGTCGGCGAGGGAACAAGATACGGGTTAGATGCTTCCCACATTATACGGCCTGACGGCTCTCGCCGCAGGGAATTTCCTGCGCGGTGCCCACAACATCGTAGTGGCGGGTTTGAAACCCGCCACTACGAACAACCAAGGCGCACTCGCTCCGTAAACGGCGCCGGCGCGCTGCAACAAGACGCCCTGCGCGCCTTACGACTCGGTCCCCTCGTACTGCGCCTTCAGGTTTGCTACCACAGAGGGGTCCGTGAGCGTCGTCGTGTCGCCAAGCACGCGGCCCT
>JAJYKO010000905.1 GCA_021788565.1 Chloroflexota bacterium | reverse complement strand
TGGTTCGCAACAACCGGCGAACCGGGGACACGAACGCAACCGCACGCCGTATGGTTCGGCGAGAAACTTACCCCTTGTTACCGGCTTCTTTATCCACCTGGAGGCCAGGGACTGCTCCAAGTGCATGCCGGCCGACTACCGCACCATCCTGCTTCACTACGCTGACAGGGAGTCCGTGCGTCCGAACTGGCGGTGAGGCGCTGCGTGGCCCGCCGTAGATGCTGTCCTACAAGATCTGGTGGAATTGCGGTATGATTGAGCCACCAGTGAAGTCGCGTGGAGGCTGTCATGCCGAAGACCCCAACAAAGCCTCAAGGGCGGTCAACAGCAACCAGGACTGGGGCACAGTCCAGCTCGCAATCCGGTGCGCGGCGCGTTTCGGAGTTCGAGAAGGTAGGGCTCACCATGCCGAAGCAGGTCGCCCGGAAGGCTCGCGAGCGGGTGCAGGATGGAGAGGCCGAATCCTTTTCAGCATATGTGAGCGAAGCAGTAAGCGAGAAGCTGGAGCGGGACGACCTGAAGAGACTGCTTACAGAGATGGATGCAGAGTACGGGCCTGTATCCGCCGAGAGGTTAGCGTGGGCAGACAGCGTCATAGACCGTCTACTGGCAAGGGACTGACCCTTGATGCGGGCGCCCTGATAGAGGTCGATCGCGGCAACGAATCCATCAGGGCGCTGCTCGAAAGAGCGGCGGACAGACGAATAGGCATCATCGTCCCAACGGGGGCTTTGGCTCAGGCGTGGCGGGACGGCTCCCGCCAGGTAAGGCTCGCCAGGCTTCTCAAGAGCGACCTGGTGCAGGTGGAGGATCTCACCATGGCCCGCGCCCAGGCTACCGGGGTGCTGTGCGGACTGAGGGGCACAGGGGACGCAATAGACGCCTCCGTCGTGCTCATCGCCAGGCAGTACGGCGGGACCGTGATCACAGGCGATAGCAGCGATCTCCTCAGGCTGGATCCTTCCCTTGATATCATCTCAGTCTAGGTTCCGCGGGGTACGCCGAAAAGGCGAGAGCCGCGACAGAGCCAGCGTCTCCGTGGAGAGTCAACCAGATCTGGACTCAAAGTCGGCGAAACAGGCCCGATCCTCCAGGGGCCAGAATTGCGGCCCAGTTCGGTTACGAGTCGGGAATGGGCATCCCGGCATTGGTGAGCGCATTTGTGACTTCAACAGCCGCCGGCGCTCGGTCCTCCGTGCCAGTCACGATGCGCAGCGGGTGGTTAGGGGTTGCGTTGAGCGTGACCTTCACGACGTCGAACCGGTTGTAGTGGCCTGTGAAGTCCTGGCGCAGCTTCGCCCGCGCTATCTCCTCCAGATCGGCGTCGAAGTAGAGGATCGTCTCCTCTCCCCCGGCCGGCCCGGCAAGTATCTCTCCGGCGGGGCCCACGATCACCGAGCCGCCTCCCCGGAGCATGCTTTTCCGGGTCTGATCGTCCAACTCCAGGGCATCCCGCATCTCGTCGGTGAACACGCCGGCCGCGTGCGCCCCGAAGTGATTCCCCTCGAGGCCGCATGCGCGGGCGCGCAGCACCATGTTGTCGATCCCCAGCGCATAACTGTTGTGACACTTGGCCGGCCAGCCCGCCGCGTGCAAACGTGAGCCCTGAGCGGCGATGGCGAACTTGAACAGAGGGTTGCCGTTCTCTCCACACAGCAAACCGCTGATGGGACCGAACTCGCTGGGATAGACAGTCAGGCTGGTGCCGTCACCCATGCCGTGGACCAGCCGCTCGGTCTGGGTCGGCATCAACTTGCGACGGCTCCCGATGATCTTCCCCTCGGGGCTAAAGAAGACCTGGGAGTTATACATGGTGCCGAGGACGTCTGGCCGCCGCTCGTTGATGCCCATAACTACGTAAGCCCCCGCCTGATGCGCGGCCGCGGCCAGTTCGTCGGTTGCAGTACTCGGCACCTCGACCGAGTTCGCGAAGAGCCGGCGGTTCAACTTCTCGCAGAAGGGTCCCCTGGCCGGATAGAACTCGTACCAGTGGGGGAACCCGGGGATGAAGCACTCGGGGAACGCGATGAAACGGGCCCCGGCAGCACCGGCCCGCAGGATCAGATCGCACGCCTTTCGGGTCGTAGCCTCGCGATCCAGGAACACAGGGGCTGCCTGCACCGCGGCCACCCGCACCTTCGGGTAGACGTCGCCCATCTTTCCCTCCCAGGATTGAACTTACCCAATTATAGTCCCCTGGCGACAGCCGAGATATGCCCCAATCTTCCGACGGCCGGGCTTGCTATCGTGCCTGCGGTCCATTAAACTCGCCGGACTAAGCATCGTGCTGCTCGTCGCCTCCCGAGCAGGCATGGGGTCGGCCGATCCCAGCCGTGACGTCGGCGCTCTCGGCCGTTGGCTGTCTTATCCTGGTTCGTGGACTCAGCCAATGGAGATCACTGTGGTGGCCCCTGTGGCGGAGGCAGCGTGAAAACTCGGGCCCGGGCCTGGACCATATGGGGCTCGGCGGCATTCGTGTACGCGGTCGCTATGCTCAACCGTGTGGCCCTGTCGGCGGCTGCCCTCCAGGCGGGTGACCGCTTCCACATCTCGGCCGCGCAGCTTGGACTTCTCCCGGCCGCTCAGTTCGTGGTGTATTTCCTGATGCAGGTGCCGGCGGGGATGCTGGCGGACGGCTGGGGGCCCCGCCGCACCCTCGCTGCCGGCGCTAGCTTGATCGGACTGGGCGCCTTCGTGCTCGCGGCGGCGCATCAGCTTCCATACGCCCTCTTGGGCCGCCTGCTGACGGGGCTAGGCGACTCGCTGATCTTCGTAAACGTCCTCCGGCTTCAGGCCAGCTGGTTTCCGCCGAAACGGTATGCCACCCTATCCGGGCTAACTGGTCTCAGCGGATCCCTTGGCCAGATGCTGGGAGCAGCCCCCCTGGCGGCGCTGCTCGCGTCGGCGGGTTGGTCGGGCAGCTTCTCCGCGCTCGGTCTCCTCACCCTGGGATCCGCCCTCCTGGCCCTAGCTGTGGTGCGGGATCGCCCCGCACCGGTGTCGCCATCCGCTCCGGCGACGGCGATCGAGGGGCGATCGCCCTGGGGAGACGTGCTTCGTAATCCCGGGACCTGGACCGCGTTCGCCGCCCACCTGGGGCTCTTCGCGCCATTCTTGGTCTTCAGCACTCTGTGGGGCTATCCGTATCTGGTACAGGTGTACCGGCTGAGGCCGGTGGAAGCCGGCGTGCTCCTCTCGGCCTGTGCCCTCGCCTACATGCTCTCGGGACTCATCCTGGGGTGGCTGTCCGACCATCGAAGCGACAGGACGTTTGCTCTGTACCTGGCCGGTG
>JAJYKO010000904.1 GCA_021788565.1 Chloroflexota bacterium | reverse complement strand
TTCCTGCGGAGCGTCCTTCACCTTCGGAAAGGGGAGCTAATATTCGCGGTCTACGTGCCCGGAGAGGGCTCCCAGGCCCTGGAGATGGCGAAGTCCCTCGCCCAGAAGGTGGTAGGAAGAATCTAGAGAGAAGTACTTGACCCGATTAGCCCGGTATTGCGTGATCAGCCCAGGTGCCACTCCCTGTATGCGTCGAAGGCGGCCAGCAGGTCGTCCACGCTATCGTGGTCGAAGCTCACCAGATAGAACAGTTCCGGACCACGCAGCAGGATTATCTTCCCGGCGCTGTTCAGGCCGGTCACGGTGTAGACCGAGGGCCGCTCGATCTCTCCTCTCATCCGAACCCATTCACCCCGGCAGTCTCCAACTTCTACATCAATCTTCACCGGGTGTATCAGGAAGGCCAGGCTGAAGAAAGGGGGCACGCAGAAGGAGTTGGCCCACATGATGGGTGTGAACAGGTCCACTGGGCAGAACTGAGAGGGCTACGAGGCCGTGCCTCCCAGGGAGCAGGATCGAATTAGGCGATTTTGCGGGTATCTCGGTCTGGAATTCGACCACTCTCCCTGAGGACGCCGTGAACGGGAACCTGCATGCCCCCCGGCAGCCCGGCCCATGGCCTCACCGCCAACGCGGCTTGGCCCAGTTCTCCGCCCAGGGTATCTTCTCTCGTCGGATTGCCTGGAACTCAGCTTCCAGCGTCTGGTAGAGCCTGGCATTCTCGATGGCGATCCCGCCCAGATTGGCTACGGCTGCCAGGAACTCGACTTCGTCGGCGGAGAACTCGCGCGGCTCCGCGGTGTACACCCGCATCACACCGATGATCGTGTCTCTGACGGCCACGGGCACTGCCAGGATCGAGGTGATCCCCTCTCGCGTCACCTCCTCTGGATACTGCAGGCGCGGATCGCCGCCTGCTTCATAGATCTGCACTGTCCGGCCCTCCAGCACTTCAGCGTCTATCGGGCTCTTGCTGACCTTTACCGGACCCTTGAGTATGTAGGACGGGCTGAGGCCGTACTCCGCGCTGATCTCCAACTGTTCCCGCATTGGGTCCAGCAGGCGCAGCGAACAGGCCTTTGTGCCCATCGCTTTGGCCGTGCTCTCCGCGATGAGAACGAGCACCTGGGGAAGGCTCAGCGACGAGTTCACACTCTTGGCCACTTCGTAGAGCGCGCGGTAATAGTCCTCCCTGGGTGGTAACGACGGCATAGCTTGCCTCCTGTCACTCACACTGCCTTCGCTTCGGCGTCACCGGCAGGATAGGGATGCAAGTCTTCCTCAAAGCACAGGGCCAGCCCAGGTAGCTATCGCTAATCCCTGAGCTGGCCCTGCATGTTCACTCTCCACTACGGGTGCTGTGAACAGGAACCAACAACCATCTTGCAAAACCATTATACGGGGACGGTCAAGGAGGCGACACTCCGACTCAGCGCGAGAACGTGGATTCCCACGACAACCGAGCCGTATCTGGATAACGGACTTCCGCTCCTCGATCATGCTAATGTTTCGGCGTCCATCTCCACTCCCCGAGCCAGAACCGAAATCCCAGCTAACAGTGTGCATTTCGTGTCACTCAATGCGCGGAGTCGCCAGCCCGCTCGTCCAAGGCAAGCCCCCCCGGCTGGCCACATCTTTTGTCGTAGTCGACAGTCCCCCAGTGTGGACAAGAGAGCCGTCCGCAATTCCTCCTTTTGTTGTCCGTCAGACCATCCGAACATCGGTGTTCAGCGCCATGGCCAAAGTGGTAGCGTCAATGCGTCGGCAGGCCGCTTCACATCTCGCCAAGGCCGGATGTCGAAAGGCAAATGAGGGAATCAGGTAATGGGCGGATACGGTCCGCCGGGACAGACACCAGGAGGATGGCCATGGCAGCCTTGACAATGGAAACTCCCGACGGGGTACCCGTTCAGTCCGCGACCGTCGGGGTCCGGGCTCCTACCCAGTCGCGTCTGCTATACGTGGAGAATCTGAGGATCCTGCTGATCGGGCTGGTGATCCTCACTCACCTCGCCATCACGTATGGGGCCCCGGCCGGGGACTGGTACTACAAGGAGAACGGCCAGCTTGGCCTGGTCCCCGCCATCCTGATGCTGCTCTTCCTCGCGCTCAACCAATCCTTCTTCATGGGTCTCTTTTTCATGATCTCCGCCTACTTCATCCCCACGTCCTGCGACCGCAAGGGGACCGGAGTCTTTATCGTCGATCGACTCCGGCGGCTGGGCATCCCTCTACTGTTCTACTTCTGTGTCATCAACCCGTTCCTCGTCTACGTTCTCCAGGGTTACTACGGCTTGGATCGCAGCCTTTGGGAGTTCCTGAGGGAGGGATACGTGAGGAGCCTTGCGGTCGGCCCGCTCTGGTTCGTCGAGGCGCTGCTGATCTTCTCCATCCTTTACTCGTTCTGTCGACGACTGACGACATCTACCGGTGCGCCGCCGCGCACCGATGACCGGGCGCCGGGTAATGGGGCTATCGCCCTGTTCGTCCTTGGCCTGGGTTTGGTGACTTTTGTCGCCCGCATCTGGATGCCGGTCGGCTTCTGGTTCGAGCCTCTCCATCTGCAACTGGCGCACTTCTCCCAGTACGTTGCCTTCTTCCTCGTCGGTCTCGTTGCCTATCGACGCGGCTGGCTCCCCGGACTGTCCGACGCGCAGGTCAGGATATGGCAGTGGGTCGCCCTGGCGCTGGTACCGCTGTTTCCGGTCCTGGTGCTGGCGGGTGGAGCGCTACATGACGGCATCGCTCCCTTCCTCGGTGGCCTGAATTGGCAGTCGCTCGCCTTTGCGCTGTGGGAGCAGGGTGTGGGCATGGCGATCGTGATCACGCTGTTGGCCTGGTTCCGTCGGAAGCTGAACCGGCAGGGCGTCATCGCCCGGGCGATGTCCGGCGCCAGCTACGCCACCTATGTCTTACATCCGGTGGTCCTCGTCCTGATCGGTCTGGCCCTCAGCGGCGTCCACCTGGACCTGGCCCTCAAGTTCCTGCTGGTGGCGCCGGTGGCGATCTCCCTCTCCTTCCTGGCGGGGCACCTTTTGAGGAAGCTGCCGCTCGCGAGAGAGGTGCTGTAGAGCCAGACAGGCGCCTCAAGACGGCCTAGCTAGCCGACACGACCGCACTGGCATAACTGGCATACTGGATGCGGCGAGATCATTAGGTCTACCGGATCGGTAGCCAGGCTGAGGCGCGGAGGGATCTCGACAGCTGGGGAGCCGGCATCCGTCTGCTGAGTGGGTTGAAAGGAGCGCGATGGAGCGCTGCCACGCAAAGGAGCGCGTCATGATGGGCATAAAG
>JAJYKO010000903.1 GCA_021788565.1 Chloroflexota bacterium | reverse complement strand
CTACAGCGACGTTGCCTTTTCGCCCTCCTCCGCGGATAGGCCCTATGTGGTGATCAATATGGTGACCACTGTGGACGGCAAGGCCACCAGTCCGGCCGGGAAGTCGAGCTCGCTCGGAAGTGCGCTGGATCGTCTGGCGATGCGTCGCATTCGATGCGCGGTAGATGCCGTGATGTGCGGCGCGGAGACCCTGCGCCGTGAGAACGTGGAGCCGGGCGTCCCGAAGGAAATGGAGGCCGGGCGCATCGCCCGCGGTTTCTCCCCGCAGCCAATCGCGCTGACTGTCACCGCGTCAGGCAACTTGCCGCTGGACCGCTCGTATTTCCGGTCCACCGCGTTCGAGCGCGTTGTCGTGACGGTCGAGAGCGCCCCGGAGGAGAGGGTTGCCGCGCTGGCGCTCCACGCGCGGATAGTGCGGGCCGGCGAGCACGCGGTCGATCTGCCGCTGATGATGAAACTTCTGGTCGAGCAGCTCGGCATCCGGAGGCTTCTGGTGGAAGGCGGCCCGACCATGAACGCGGAACTGATCTCCCTGGGCTTGGCCGATGAGCTGTTCTGGACAGTGGCCCCGAAGATCCTCGGTGGAACCGGAGGTCGGACGATGGTGGAGGGGGTCCCGCTGCGGCCCGAAAACGGACCCGGGATGCAGTTGGTGAGCATCCACGAACATGAGAGCGAGCTGTTCTTGCGCTACCGGCTCGCGACTGTCACTTCAAGCTAGCGGTCCATCAACTGGCGGTCCGGCCACGCCGAGAGCCAGCGTTGCCCGTCGATCCTCGAAGCCGCATCGATAGCTGGCCGTCGATGCGGCTCCCTGATCTTATTCTCTAATTCGTGTGCCTCAGCGATCTCAAAGATTTGGCTGGCTGTCCGCACTGTTTCCACCGGGTATGCTCCGATCGCCGTCTCGTCGGAGAGGACGACGGCGTCCAGCCCATCCCGAACCACGGTCGCGAGGTCGCTGACTTCGGCCCTGAGCGGCAGCGGGTTCGAGACCATGCTGGACAGCAGTTGGCCACCGTTCATCGCAAACTTGCCCGCTTGACGGCACATTCTCGAAGCCGCTTGCTGAATCCACGGCACCATCCCTAGTGGCACTTCGATACCCAGATCTCCACGGGCGACGCAGATGGCGTCCGCCTCCCCGACGATTTCCTGCAAGCGATCCACTCCCTCACGTCGCTCGATTTTCGCGACTATCGGGAGGTCGTGCCCAAGGTGCCGGACCGCCTCTCGCACCTCGCGTATGTGCTCCGCTGATCGAGCATACGAGACGTAAAGAAAATCTGCCCCAGCGTCGACTGCAAACGCCACATCCTCGAGGTCCTTCTCCGTCAGCGAAGGAACCCGGAGTGGGATGCCGGGTAAGTTAACGCCTTTCCTGGATGAAAGCAGGCCGCCCGTCACAACCGTGCACGCCAGATCCAGCTCGTGCACCTCTTCCACGCGAAGAACGATGAATCCGTCGTTCAGCAGGACCGGATCCCCCGGCCTGACATCGCTGGCCAGGTACTTATAGTCCACCGACAGTGTCGCGGAGTCCGATAGCCGCGGCTCGGAAGTGATCAGAAGAGGAGCCCCTGGCTCCAACCGAACGCTGCCTCCGACGACGTCACCAACACGGAGTTTGGGCCCTTTCAGGTCAACTCCAATTGCCACCGACTGCTCGCGGTCGGCCGCGGCGCTCCGCACGTGCCCAACAATCTGCCTGCCCAACATGTGGGAGCAGTGGGACATGTTCAACCGGCACGCGTCCATCCCAGCTTCGAGCATCCCCCGAATGGTTTCCAGGTCCGAGGACGCCGGTCCGAGGGTAGCGTGAATCTTGGTGAGCCTCGTGGTGGGTTCCTCCGGAATAGCAGTTAGAAGTTCGCTAGTAGAAGCCAGCAACCGGCAAGCCAGCCATCGGCAGTCAGCAGTCAGCGAATCTCTCTCATCAAATGGCTAGTTGCTGTTTTTCTCGAGCTGTCTGATGTCAACTTCCAGTTTGGAGACGGCTTCGTAGTCCTCGTCGGCCAGTCGGTAGGCTCGCTCGATGTACAGCTGCGTCAGCCGTTCGCCGTCATGGCCAGGGCGCTTCGCGGCCCCCACAATATCGGCTACCCGGTATTTCTCGGGCAAGTAAGAGCCCAGCTTCTTGATGTCTGCCTCGGTGGATGCCGCCAGCTGCGCGTCTCGTCCGCCCAGGGCGTAAAGCAGCTGTCCCGAGAGCTTCGCGAGCTCGGTCAACCGCTCTCTCTCACTCATCAGCCCGTACATGAGCTCGCTCATGTCCACGGGCGTGCTGCTCTCGGGTAGGAGGTCCGCCTCGGCTTCGCCTGGGACGGAGTCCATGTATTTGGAGAAACTCTCGAAGTACTGCTGCCCGGCCTCAGCGGCCGCCTGGAGCAGCCTCTCGGGCGAGTTTGTATCTACTGATCCGCCTGAAATCAGGTCGTCATCTCGGGCTTTCGCCAACCTTGTCAGAAGGTCCTCGCCGTCGACCCGCTCTGGGATCGGTGGATATGGGAATACAGCGATACCGCCACCGGCGCCGAGCCCCTGAAATTGCGACGCAAACATCGGAGGGATGTACTTGCTGATCTCCACGGCGATGGGAGGCACGATCAGATAAGTGGCAAACACCGCGGACGGGTCGGCCCAACTTCTAAAGTAGAGGAGGGCATGGCCACGCGGATGGCGCGAGTCGCCTCGGTCGAAATTGAGAAGCATTTTCGCCTCCGCCTTCTCTCCTGTGATTGCGCAATATATTATAGATCATCGTGCTGCGGCGCGAAGGTCGGGTCGGCCGCGGCTTGGCGTAACGCTTGAGAGTGCTGGTATTATCAACGAAGGCATGTCGCCGGGCCGCGACTGGAAGATCGGCTGCGCTCAGCGGGCTGAGCAACACCACAAAGGAAGCAGTGCAGAGGGCATGGGACTTTCCCGTCCTGATGAGGCGAGGCGTCCAGATTAACGTGGTGCTCGGACAGGGCACCTGGAGGCGAAAGTTGATAGTTATCGGTATCCTCCCGACGGCTGACGACGTGGCTTCCTGCCTGAATAACCTGGCTGAGGCGGAGTTCGCGCCGGAAGACACTTCGCTGATTATGCGCTCAAAGGCTGAAGCGGAGAAGCTGGCCGCCCTGTCGGGGATGATGAATGGTCTGAGCCCCGACGCTCTGCTTGCTAGGCTGAGCGATCTCGGCTTGTCTTCTCAGGATGCTCGGCTCTACAGCGACGCTGCTCTGGCAGGTTCGGGAGTTGTGGCGGTAGCCGCGCCCGCGGGCTCCGAAGATGCGGCGGCAGAGATCATGAC
>JAJYKO010000902.1 GCA_021788565.1 Chloroflexota bacterium | reverse complement strand
AATGGAGCGAAAAGGAACTGGCCATGCTGGATGTGACCGAGGGCGCAGGGTTCAGCAACCTGTTGTCGACGGGCCAGCAGACCACCACGACCGCGACGTTTGGTCGGACGATTCGCCTCGGCGCATCCTCGGCGGCAGTTTTCGGATGGCGGTAACGGCTCGCCGCCATAGCACATCGCGGCAGTGGAGGATGTATCCGACGAGGACCGCGACCCTCGCCTTCGTGAACATCAAGAAGGCGGCCCAGCGCTACGGGATCGACGTCGAGGAAAGCAGCTGGCACGAACTGGGGAAGAGGCCTCACACGAAGTATTCGGTCCCCAAACCAAAGCTAGGATGAAACCCGCGGGGTCTCGGGGATCACGTCGCGTCAGTTCAGGATCAGGGGCCAAAGACCCCGCGGCGCGCCAGTTCCGGATCAGGGGCCAAAGACCCCGCGGGTTTGGTCGCCGCTTTACTTTAGGAGCCCAGGTTATCGCGACCCGAGCACGACACGGATGCTACAATGTTGCTGACCAGGCTCGCTCGTTTCCAAATTCCCCACAATCGGATCGAAGTAGCAGTTGAGTGCCACCAAGTCCCCGAGCTTCCGAGTCGCCCTGCTGGTTATGCTCCTGGTGAACCTGATGTGGGGGGGCTCACTCCCGGCCACCAAGCTCGGCCTGCAGGAGTTCTCCCCGTTTGTCCTCAGTTGGCTGCGCCTCTCGGTTAGCTCCGTCCTGTTTCTCTCCGTGCTGATCCTCAACGGGGAGCTCCGAACCCTGACCGGCCGCGACTGGCTGACACTGCTGGCTCTCGGGGTGGTCGGCTACAGCGGCACTATCGGACTGCAAACCCTCGGCACCAATTTCACGACCGGAGCGAGCGCCACCGTACTTGGCTCAACCGGGCCGCTTTTTATCACCATATGGGCGGCGCCGCTTCTGCACGAACGCCCCGGATGGGGCGTCATGAGTGGGCTGCTCGTTGCGCTGCTGGGAATCGCCCTGGTGATGGGCATAGGCCTCGGTGACGCTTCTTCGATGGCAGGCCAGTACCTTCAAGGCAATCTCCTCGTACTGGCCTCGGCCGCCTGCTTCGGCATCTTCACGGTGGCCGGAAAGAGCCACATGAAGAGCTACTCCCCACTGGTCGTGAGCGGTGTAGCTTGCCTGGGCGGAGCCCTCGGTCTCACCCTGCCGGCCGCCCAGGAGCTCGCCGCAGGCGCTCCTCATGCTGGCCTCCTTGGCCTGTCCGTCGTCCTGTACCTGGGCGTTCTCGTCACCTTCGCGGGGATGCTCGCCTGGTTCTGGGCACTCCAGGCAGTCCCCGCATCACGAGGTGGCGCCTTTCTGTTCGTTCAGCCCGTATCCGGAGTCGGACTCGCGGCACTGCTGTTGGGGGACGTCCTATCCGTATCCTTCCTGACCGGCTCGGCACTGGTGCTCGGCGGACTCTACCTCGCCGCACGAGAGTGATGGTGGCTCGGGTCATATGTGAGGCGAGTCTTCCGCTGTGCTCCCTCTGCCCGTCCCACGGGCTCTTGGCTGTCATCCTGAGCGACAGCGAAGGATCTCTCCAGGCACGAGGAGATGCTTCGCTCTCGCTCAGCATGACAGGCTGGCGACCATAGCGATACATGTCACGGCTTCGGAAGGCCAACACTAAAAGACCCTGCTGCCCATCCTCGGCACCACAACCGGGCTTCTGTTTCAAGGTATACTACTGACACCAACGAATCGATCCAGGAGGAAGCTCGATCTGGTGGAGCTAAGCCTACTCGCGGTGGCCAGCGGAATGGTTTTCGTAGCCGCTGTGGCTCAGTCCCTCACCGGTTTCGGCTTCGCCCTGGTGTTGGTCCCACTTCTGTCGTTGGTCTGGGATCCCCAATCGGTCGTCGTTGTCTCCACCATCCTGAACGGCCTGCTCTCCATCAGCATCACCATCCAGCTTCGCCGACACATCGTTCTTTCCAGGGTTGGCCTGCTGCTGGCAGGATCCGTGGTGGGCCTCCCCCTGGGATTGGTGGTCCTGGTGACCTTGGATCCCGGTCCGCTTCGACTCTTGATCGGCTTCCTCGTGGTCCTGTTCGGACTGCTGATCTACTTCGGCGCCGTGCGCCCTCTGAAGGCGCGGGGATGGCAGCTCATCGCCACCGGCCTGCTCAGCGGCGTTCTCCAGTCCAGCACTAGCATGGGCGGTCCACCCGCCGTGCTCTACCTCATGAGCCAGAGATACGGCAAGCTCGTCGTCCGGAGCACCCTGCTCGGATTCTTTGGCCCCCTGTGTCTGCTCGCTCTGGTGGGGTTTGCTCTGGCAGGCATGTTGCGCAGTGAAACGCTGCTGCTGACCGTGGCCATGGTGCCCGCGACGTTACTTGGGATCCTCGTGGGGAACGCGGCCTTTGGACGGGTGTCGTCGGAGCTTTTTAGGGCGCTTGTGGCAGCGCTGATTGTCGCGGCAGGCATCATGAGTATGGTGACGGGGTTCCGAGGAATGTAGTCCTAAAGTAAAGCGGCGACCAAACCCGCGGGGTCTTTGGCCCGTGATCCTGAACTGGCGCGCCGTGATCCCCGAGACCCCGCGGGTTTCATCCTGCCTTTGGTTTAGAACAGGCGGCGCCTCCGGTACGTCAACCCCCACAGCAGCTCGACTATGACCGCCAGGATGACCGCGCCGATTATCGCCGGGATTACCGGGATCCCGGCGAGCACCGGACCAAAGTGTCCGAAGAGCGCCACCCCGATCCAGCTTCCGATTATGCCTGCGAGGATGGCTCCGAGCCACCCGAACGGTATGGCACCAGGCACCACGGCATCGGCGAGCGCGCCGATCAGCCCGGCGATGACCAGATACACCAGGACTCCGAGAACGTTGGCCGTCACCCAGAAAAGCGCTAGGACGACCAGGATCAGTATGAGGGCCAGAATCAACGGCATATCTTCAACGCTCCTAGATGTCTCGATTTCCCCTCCGCTGGACGGCGAAGGGAGATGACCATGAGAGCATTGCATGTGCCATCAGTAGTAGGATCAGCCCAACTCTGATCGCCCCGGTTGGAAACGGGGCAATCAGAGCAGCAGGGGGCCACTACTGCCTACCAGCTGGGGCGCTATTGCGAGCGAACCGAGCTCCCACGACCAGGACAACCGCCACGGCGAAGAACGCCAGGGCGTGCTTGAGCTGTGGCTGCGTCGCATCGTGGAACGTCAGGACGTGATACATGTTGGGAATGAGATAGTAAACGCCGCCGAGCACGAAAAGTACTGCCAGGATGAGAGCCAGAGTAAAGACGTTGCTGGATGCCATAGATTTCTTCC
>JAJYKO010000901.1 GCA_021788565.1 Chloroflexota bacterium | reverse complement strand
AGCCCCAGCGACTTGCGGCATGGTTCGTGGAGCAGCCGAATTGGAGTGACAGTCCGGGAGGGCGCGTGAGCGGGACGCTGCGCTCGCTCGCGTCCCGTGCCCGCTCGCCTCACGCCCCGTCGAGCCGCCAGTTGCCCACCCGGGCGGCTCGGCAGGAGCCTCGCCCTCCCCGTCGCTTCCGCCCGAACTGTGACATCATCCTCAAACCATGCCCCACTTGCATCGCGGGGGCACGGGACTTGCTGAGTCTCGAAGCCTGCGTCTCGGCGCAGGAACAGACCCGGGTTTGGGTCGTGCTTCACCCCTCCCGGTCTGCAGTGCATCAAGCTAGAAACGGGTAATGCAAAATGGCAAAAGAGGCAGGAGAGAAAATCAAGGGCAAGACCGAGGAAATGACAGGCAAGGTCCGGAAGAACGTCGGTCAAGCCACGAACAACGAGAGCATGGCGGCGAAAGGCGAGGTCCAGGAAACAAAGGGGAAGACTCGCCAGGGTATCGCCAATACCAAATCGAAACTCAAGAAAGCCGCCTGAGGGCTCCGCGCGACCCAAAAAGCCAGGGTGGAATCGACACAGTTTCCCACCCGGAGAATGTGGGCGTGTTGGTAAGCGTCATCCCCGCGTCGTAACCGTCATTCCCGCGCAGGCGGGAATCCACGCTTCGGGTATGGGCAATGGATCTCCGCTTCCGCGGGGATGACGAAGGGTGGCGGGGATGACGATGAGCGAGGTAGGAACCGGTTCCTGCCGGCGAACGTCCTCCGTCAGATGTATGAGCCACCGCCGCCAGGAGGCGACTCCTACAGGGCGCTGTCCGCCTGTGCAGGCTGCACAGGCGGAGTCGCGGACAAACTGTGCGTGATTCACAATTTACTTTTGCAAGTATCATAGTGTAGGATGCCCGCCAATCCCGCATGGATTCTCCAGTTTCCAACTCCTTTTCCCAGTTTCTTCCGGGGGGACAGGACAGATGTCGACAATCTCTGAAAACAGCGCCAACAAAGGCGGACTCGAGGACGTAGTCGCAGGGGTCTCATCCATCAGCTCGGTGGACGGGTACGCCGGTAGGCTCGCGTACCGAGGCATAGATGTTCGCGATCTGGCTGCTAGTTCCACGTTCGAGGAAACTTCCTACCTGCTATGGCACGGCCGGCTACCCACGAGGAGAGGGCTGGCAACTCTCGAGGAGCGCCTATCCTGCTGCCGAGACCTTCCGTTCGGCGTCGTAAGGATGATCATGGACTTCCCGCAGGCGTCTGAACCGATGATGGTCTTGCGCACTGTGGTGTCTGCCCTCGAGATGTATGACCCGGGCGGCTCCGACCATCACCACGACATCAACCTCAGTCGAGCTATTCTTCTCACATCCCGCGTGCCTACCATCATCGCCTACCACCACAGAGCACGGCAGAAGCTCGAGCTGGTAGAGCCTCGACACGACCTGAGCCTGGCTGCCAATTTCCTTTACATGCTGACTGGAAAGCTCCCCTCTGAGCGAGCAGCACGCGTGCTGGATCAATGTCTCATCCTTCACGCAGATCATGAGCTCAACGCGTCCACCTTCGCTGCCCGGGTAGCGGCGGCGACGCTCTCCGACCTTTACTCCTCGGTCACCGCGGCGGTTGGCACCCTCTCCGGACCGCTCCACGGCCGCGCCAACGAGCGAGTAATGGAGATGCTGGAGAGGATCGGGGAGGTCTCCAGGGTCGATGTATACGTCCGGACCCTGTTGAATCAGGGCGGCAAGGTATCGGGCTTCGGCCACAGGGTCTACCGAACCCGAGATCCCAGGGCCGACGAGTTGTCACAGTTCTCCAGGGCGCTTGGTGAGGAAGCTGGCGAGCTGAAGTGGTACGAGATGACGAGGACGATCGAGGAGTTCATGCTGAGGGAGAAGGGCATCTACGCCAACGTCGACCTCTACTCGGCGTCGGTATACCACATGCTCGGCATCCCGACCGACCTGTTCACGCCGTTGTTCGCCATCAGCCGGGTGGTCGGTTGGACGGCCCACATCCTGGAGCAGTACAAGAACAACAGGCTGATCAGACCGCGGGCCGAGTACGTGGGTCTCAATGACGTCCTTTACACGCCTATCGAAGAGCGGTCCGAACCCGTGATCCCCATCCGAACGCCCAACTGCCTCACCACCGCCAACGGAGTCGCCAGGTAGAGATCCCCACCTGGTAAGTGGTGGTTGGACCGCGTTTTGCATTAGTGACATTTGTCATATACGGCTGGCGATCCACTAGCTCATTATCGAGTTCCACTTACAACTGATCAGGGGGATGGAGGAAATGTCAACCAACAAAGGTGGTCTCGAAGGCGTCGTCGCGGGTACTTCTTCGATCTGCGAAGTCGACGGCTACGAAGGAAAACTTTCATATCGGGGCATAGACATACACGATCTGGTGACCAACTCTACGTTCGAGGAGACTGCATACCTCCTCTGGCAGTGCGATCTTCCCACGAAGACGGAGCTTGCCGTTCTCGAGGACAGGCTCTCCTGTTGCAGGGATATTCCCCACGGCGTGGTCCGAATGATCAAGGACTTCCCACAAACGGCCGAACCGATGATGGTGCTGCGCACCGCGGTCTCTGCCCTGGGCATGTTCGACCCGGGCGGTCCGGAGCACCATCACGACGTCGATCTCAGTCGGGCTATTTTGCTTACCTCTCGTGTGCCTACTATCGTTGCTTTCCACCACAGGACGCGCCAGAAAATGGAGCCGATTGAGCCCCGACACGACCTGAGTCTGGCGGCGAATTTTCTTTACATGCTTACCGGCGAGGTGCCGTCGAAACTCGCCGCTCGTATACTCAACCAGTGTCTGATCTTGCACGCGGATCACGAACTCAACGCGTCCACCTTCGCGGGGCGCGTCGCCGCGGCGACGCTATCCGACCTCTACTCTTCGATCACGGCAGCGATCGGCACGCTCTCCGGCCCACTCCATGGCGGAGCCAACGAGCGGGTTATGGACATGCTGGAGCGCATTGGGGAACCCTCTGGCGTGGAGGAGTACATCCAGCACATGCTGGATCACGGCGGCAAGGTCCCAGGCTTTGGTCATCGGGTGTACCGAACTCAGGATCCGAGGGCTTACGAACTCGCCAAGCTATCCGCATTGTTGGCTGACGAGACCGGCGAGCACAAGTGGTACGAGATGTCCAAGATGATCGAGCAATTCATGATCAAGGAGAAGGGGATCAACGCCAACGTCGACCTCTACTCGGCGTCGGTATACCACATGCTCGGCATCCCGACCGACCTGTTCACGCCGGTCTTCGCCGTCAGCCGCATGGCC
>JAJYKO010000900.1 GCA_021788565.1 Chloroflexota bacterium | reverse complement strand
ATTCGAACCTCAGAGTTCGGATGCTAGAATAGGCCTATCCTGGAATCGACGCTCTGCCAAGCCTTGGAGCCGGCGTTGTCCTCAACGCCGGTGGTCGATTAGAGATGTGTTTGGGCTGAGACAACCCAGACTCCAGGACACCAGGAAACGAGAAACGACGCGACGAAGCCCTCCTAACTGATACCTAACGACTGATAGCTGATAGCTAGATTGGAGGTTGCCGTGCCGGGATTTGGACTCGTACCCCAGTCCCAGCGGTTCTTCGAGCTTTTCGAGGAAGACGCTAAGAACGCACTGGCTGGAGCACAGTTGCTCCGCATGATGATGGACAACTACGACCAGGCTCCCCGTCTTGCGAAGAAGCTGGAGAGCCTGGAGCACGAGGGCGACCGCATCACCCACGATCTCTTCGCCGAGTTGAACAAGACCTTCGTCACTCCCATCGACCGGGAGGACATTCAGGCCTTGGCATCCGGCCTGGACTCGGTAATGGACATGGTGGAGGCTGCCGGCGACACCATGGTGCTGTACGGGGTGGAGCAGCCCACCGAACAGTCCAAGCTGCTGGCGGACATCGTCGTAGACGCCGTCGTCCAGATCGACCAGGCTGTCTCGCTGCTCCGGAGCCGCCGCAACCTGCGGCAGGTACTCGTACACTGTGTTGAGATCAACCGGCTCGAGAACGAGGGAGATGAGGTGCGGCGCCAGGTGCTGGGCTCCCTCTTCCGCGAGGAGAAGGACGTCATCAAGCTGATCAAGTGGCGCGAGATCTACGAATTGCTGGAAAAAGCGACGGACGTGTGCGAGGACGTCGCGGATGTGCTGCAGACGATAGTACTGAAGAATGGCTGAGTCGCTGCCTCTTCTGATCGTTATCATCGCGTTGGCGATGACGTTCGACTTCATCAATGGCTTTCACGATACCGCCAACGCGATCGCAACCGTCGTCGCAACGCGAGTGCTGAGTCCTCGTCAAGCCATTGTTATGTCAGCAATCCTGAACTTTCTGGGAGCTTTCTCCGGAACCGCCGTCGCGGGCACTGTGGGCAAGGGCATCATCGATCCCGCCGCGTCCACTCAGGAAGTGGTGATCGCGGCCCTCTGCGGCGCCATAATCTGGAACCTGATCACCTGGTACTTGGGCATCCCCAGCAGCTCGTCCCATGCCTTGATCGGGGGCCTCATCGGGGGAGCGCTCGCATTCAGGGGGAGTAGCGCGCTCAACCGGCCCGGCATCGAGACCGTGGTCTTCTCCCTTCTCTCCTCGCCTGTGATAGGCATGGTTTTCGGGTTCATTCTGATGATCGTCCTGTTGTGGCTAGTCGCTCGCCAGAGCCGTCACGTGGTGAACAACTATTTCGGCCGTCTGCAGCTGCTGTCGTCGGCATTCATGTCGTTCAGCCACGGCTCCAATGACGCTCAGAAGACGATGGGCGTGATAACGATGACGCTCTACAGCTACGGGCTGATCGGGAGCTTTCAGGTGCCGGTGTGGGTGATCGCGATAGCCGCCCTTTCCATGGCTGCGGGGACGTCCGCGGGTGGATGGCGCATCATCAAGACGATGGGACACAAGATCATCAAGCTGGAGCCCATTCACGGGTTCGCGGCGGAGACGGCGGCCGCCAGTGTGATCCAAATCGCCACTCACTTCGGGTTGCCGGTAAGCACGACACACGTCATCTCGGGATCCATCATGGGAGTAGGAGCGTCGCGCAGGCTCTCCGCGGTGCGGTGGGGCGTCGCAGAGAACATGCTGGTAGCGTGGGTGCTTACGATACCGGCCTCCGGCGCGATGGCCTGGCTTCTGTTCGAAGGCTTTACCGCGATTCACAACGCGGTGGTCGCCACCGGCGTCTGAGCGCGTAGCAAACATATCAGTGCCGGGCTATTCGCTCCAGATGATCGGCGATTCGGCGCTCTGCCCCCGGCGGCATCAGCGCGCGCGCCCGTTCGCGTAAATCTTTCCGCAGTTGGTCATCCCCTAGCAACCGCAGAATCTCGAACGCCAGTCTTTCACCGGTGAGCTCCCGCTGCTGAAAGACCAACGCCGCACTAACGTGCGCGAATGTAAGCGCGTTCGCGTTCTGGTGAGAATCGGGCATCGGGATCAGGACGCTGGCCTTCCCCAGCGCCGCCAGTTCGGTAAGCGTGGAAAGCCCCGCCCTGCTGACCACGAGGTCCGCGACGGCCAGGGCGTGCCCCATTCCCTCGGCCAGAAACTCCAGCTGCCGATAGTGCGATCCGATATCCGACGCATTGACCACCTTTCCGTGGCCGGTGACGTGGAGAATCTGGCACTTGCCGGCAAGGAGCGGGGCCGCCGCAGCCACGAGGTTGTTGAGCCCAACCGCGCCGGTACCTCCACCAGTAGCCAGAACCACCGGAAGGCCATCACTCAGTCCAAACAACCGATGTCCCTCGGCCCGACTTCCCTCCAGGATCTCCTCGCGCACGGGATTGCCTGTGACAGTCGCCTTCTTCCCGGGGAAGTGGGCCGTGGACTCCGGAAATGTCACGGTTACCGCGGTGGCGAATGGCGCCAGAATGCGGTTCGCGAGGCCAGGTTCCACGTCCTGTTGGTGAATCAGCGTTGGGACTCGAAGAAGGCTGGCGGCCAGCAGCGGCGGCACCGCGGCGAAGCCTCCAGCAGCGAAGGCCACGTCAGGTCTGAACGCTGTCACGAGACGTAGTGACTGGGCCAGCCCGACGGGGAGTTTGAACAGATCGGTCAGGTTCTGGAGCGACCAGTAACGTCTCAGCTTGCCCGTCTTTACCTGCCGAAACGGGATGCCGAGCTTCGACACCAACTCCTTTTCGGGCCCGGTCGCCGTCCCGACGTAGAGGAACTCGCACTGCCCATGGCGGCGGAGTTCCTGCGCCACCGCTAGCACGGGTGCGCTCGATCCCCCGGATCCCCCACCCGCTAGAAGCACACGCATCACACCCAGTTCCCTTCGAAACTATCCATCACGCGTCCCAGCCTGCGCTCATCCCACGCCCTACCAGGCTACCATCGGGAGGCGAGAGCGCCGGGGAGGGCGAGCCTCCAGTCAAGCCGCCATGTCGCTGAGAACCACCGTCAACGGACCATATTGCCCGCGCCCAGGGGGTGCGTTGGTTTGCCGGAACGAGGCGGCTCAGCAGGAGCTTCGCCCTCCCCGGTTGTCCACTCCATGCACCCACCCCCGTGAGCCACGCCGGCTTCGTCGCGGGACGGGCATGTCAAATTCTGTGGCCACAGGTTGGTTCCTCACTTAACGGAGGCTACTTCGCGCCGTCGTAGGAGATCTGATTCCGCATCTTCT
>JAJYKO010000899.1 GCA_021788565.1 Chloroflexota bacterium | reverse complement strand
TAAGGCGCTTCAATAGATCCCGGCCTGCCACCCGCTGAAGCGTCGATTCCACGGCGTCGGTACCACTGTGACTAGCTCAATCCAGGAGAGGTGCACGTGAGCGAGAGTGAGCTGGATAGACCCCGCAAGGAGATCGATCGCATTGACCAGGAACTGGTCCGCCTGCTGAACCAGCGTGCGGAGATGTCGCTGGAGGTCGCCCGTCGCAAGGCGGAGACGAAGGCCAAGGTGTTCGTCCCTGACCGGGAGCAGCAGGTGATAAACAACATCCTGGCCGCGAATGCCGGCCCCCTCACGGCGGAGCATCTCCGATCGATCTACAAGGAGATCCTCTCCGCCTCACGCGGCCTTCAGAGGAGGCTGAAAGTCGCCTACCTTGGCCCCGCCGCCACCTTTTCCCACCAGGCCGCCCTGCGGCTGTTCGGCGACTCCACCGACCTGGTCCCGGTCCTCACCATCCGGGACGTATTCCTGGAAACGGAGCGCGGTGGCACCGACTACGGGGTCGTTCCTGTGGAGAACTCCACCGAGGGAGCGGTGGTGGACACGCTGGATAGTTTCGTCGATACCGAACTGAAGGTGTGCGCCGGGCTGAGTCTGCCGATAGTCCAGAATCTGATGGCTCGCTGCGGACGTGACGAGATCAAGACCGTCTACTCCCATCCTCAGGGCCTGGCCCAGTGCCGGCGCTGGCTCGCCGCCAACCTCCCTAAGGCAGAGTTGGTGCAGACCTTCAGCACGGTGCGGGCTGCCGAGCAGGCGGCGGCCGACCCCACCGGCGCCGCCATCGCCCCGGCCCTTGCGGCCGAGGTGTACGGACTGGATATGCTGGAGCCGAGCATCCAGGACCTCTCGACTAACATCACCCGCTTCCTGGTAATCGGCTCGACCGTCCCCGGCCCTACCGGCAGTGATAAGACGGCCGTCATCTTGAGCATCAAAGATAGGGTAGGTGCGCTCCACGATCTCATGGCCGTGTTCGCTCAGGAGAAGATCAACCTGAGCAACATCCAGTCGCGCCCGTCGAAGCGCAAGGCCTGGAACTACTACTTTTTCATAGAGCTGGACGGTCACGCCACGGACCCCAACGTTCAGGCAGCCTTCGCCGCGCTGGAGCAGCAGTGCCAGATGGTGAAGGTGCTCGGCTCCTGGCCCCGGCCGAGCGAGGAGTAAGTCCAGTAAATGGTGAGGGTCCTGCTGTCGGAGGGGTCCAGCCTATCCGCACGTGAGGCCATCACCGCGCTCGGCATTGCGGGGCACATCGTCGACGTGTGCGACCCCGCCCCTTTTAGTCTCGGGCGCCTCTCCGGGTTCGTTCGGCGTGTCTACCGCTGCCCGGCGGTCGGGAGGGATCCGTTTGGGTATCTCGACTTTGTCCTCAGCCGCCTCGCAACCGGAGGCTACGACGTTCTCCTCCCGATCCACGAGCAGGCTTTCCTGTTTTCTCGTGTCGAGGCTCGCTTCCCCGACGCCGTCGGTCTCGCCCTCACGGAGTTTCAATCGTTCGTACAGGCGCAAAGCAAGGCATCGTTCGTGAGACTGCTGCGGCAGTTGGCTATTCCCCATCCCCCAACCAGGCTGGCATCATCCGAACAGGATCTGCGCACAGAGACAAGTTTTCCGTTCTTCCTCAAGACCGCCTACGGAACCGCAACCAGCGGCGTATGGAAGATCAGCTCTCCATCGCAGCTGGATTCCGCGATCGAGCGACTGAAGACACAGGCTGCTCTCGACGGATCCGGCGAGGTTCTGATCCAGCAGCTGGCGACCGGACAGCTGGAGAGGATTCAGTCGGTCTTTGTCCACGGAGCGCTGGTGGCGTGGCACGGCTATCGGCAAGAGGAGGAAGGCAACGGGGGTGGGGACATCTCGAAAGTGAGCGTCTATCGTCCGGCAGTCCGGGAGTACGTGGAGCGGATCGGACAACAGCTGGGATGGCACGGCGCGCTATCCCTCGACTATTTCTTCGACCAACAGACCGGCGCTCCACAGTTTATCGACGCGAATCCTCGACTCGTAGAGCCTATGAACGGCGTCTTCAGCGGCGTTAATCTCGCCGATATCCTGGTGAAGGTATCGCTTGGAGAGAGGATCGCCGATACGCCTGTCGTCGGTCGCGAAGGCATACGCAGCCACACGCTCCTGATGGCGCTGCTCGAGGTCGGAACTCGGCGGCGATCCCGGGTCGCGCTGCTCCGGGAGGTCGGGCGAGCGCTCCGGGGCCGTGGTCGATATTCGGGAAGCCACGAAGAACTGCTCCCGATCACCATGGATCCGCTGAGCGCTCTATCGTTGGGCTATGTGCTATCTCGGCTCCTGATCAAACCAGGCACTGCTTCGAAACTCGCCACCCAGACCGTCGAGGCATATGCGCTGAGCATCGGGGCTGTACGCCAGATCCTGGCCGTCGAGGAACCGTAGCCGATCGATTAGCCAGCTCTCAGCGACCTCATCACCGTCTTCACCGCGCGCTCCACGGTTATGGCCTCCAGGAGCCCCTGATCTCCCCGCACTATCGCGACGGCACGACCACGAGGACCCCAGATGGCGGGGTCGGTGGGGCCGAAGAGGGCGACGGTGGGCACGCCGGTTGCCGCGGCCAGGTGGGTTACTCCGGAGTCGTTGCCCAGGTACACCGTGCAGATGGAGAGGACGGCGACCAGATCCTCGGTGGAGAGATCCGAGATCACCGGAAGGGGCTCGCCCTCCACCGCGGCCAGCACTTGCCCCACCACCTCCTCGTCCGCCGGCCCTTGAACCAGGACTACCTGATGCCCGACATCCGCGAGGAGATCAGCGACTCGGGCGAAGCGCTCCGCCGGCCAGCACTTCCATCTCCCCCCGCTCCCTGGATGGATGGCGACGACAGGCTTTTCGAGTGCGAGTCCGAGCCGCCCGAATAGGCTACGGGCCTCGTTGACTGCGGCGGGGTCTGGACGCACGGACGGCACCGCCCTTCGTTCAGTAGAGTCGGGGTCGCCCCTGAGCCCGACTGGGTCGCCCTTGACCGCGACTCTACTGGGCAGAATCCCCAGCGGGCGCAACGTCTCCAAAAGGTAGTCCGTGGCGTGGATGCGCTGATCCGCGGGGGGCAGGGCCGGCGCATGGAGGATCTGCCGCGTCCCCAGCCGCCCGAAGTGGCCACGAACCAGCCCCTCCCGATCCGCGAGCCACAGCACCGCTAGATCGAGGCCCGCGTATCGCTCGGCCATCTCCCGCGGCAGTTCGGTCTCCCCGAAAAAGGCGGCCATCTCTGCCCGCTCGATGGGGGTAGAAAGGTCTACGAGCGAAGACGCAAGCGGCAGGAGG
>JAJYKO010000898.1 GCA_021788565.1 Chloroflexota bacterium | reverse complement strand
TGATGACGTCCTCGGTGAGATCCCGGGCGCCAACCTGCTTGCCGAAAATCTTCCCCGCGGTGGTGAAGTACCTGCGGTAAACAGACCGCATCAGCTCCGCCCTCATGACTGGCATGTTCTTGGGGTCACCGGAGCCCGCGAAGAAGTGGCACTTGTCGGCGCAGGCACCGCACCGGACGCAGATGTCCATATAAAGCTGAAACGAGCGGAACCTGGACAGCCGTTCCTTCATCCCATTAAGGATGATCTCTTTCCAGTTTTCCGGCAGCTTCCAGTCCTGCTCGTAGGGCTGCCACTTTCGGGGATTGGGCATCCCCAGGTACTCCAGCATCTCCGGTTTGGTGCCGTAGCAGTAGCTGCCCCTTTTGGCCTCGAAATCGATGTGCGGATCCATCCAGTCCCCCTCGCGGGGATTGGGATCTATCCGCATCATCTCCTCTGGAGTTGGGTGTTTTTCCGGCATCTCTACCCTCTACTCGAAGATCTCTGGCTACTCTGCCGGCTCGGGATCCAGGGGGATGCCCGCCGCTTCCAGTTTGTCCTTGAACTCCTCCTGCCACTCCGCATAGGTGTGGAGAGGCACCGGCTGGTCCCACGGATTGACGTGTCTGCGCACGCGACTGTCGTTGGCCAGGTTCCTCGTGGGGCTCAGCAAAACACCGCCCATGTGCATCAGTTTGCTCGCAGGGAAATACGCCAGAAGTGTGCTGACGAGGAAAAGATGCATAAAGAAGAGCGGAGACACCGTGGATGGGATCACTGGCTGAAATGCCACCAGCCCCATGGCAAGCTCTTTCACCCCCTCCACATCCGTGCGGAAGAAATAGCGCATGAAAGCACCGGACAGGCCGATGCCAAGAATCAGCAAGAGTGCGAAGTAATCCGTGGTCAGCGACATGTACTTAACCTGGGGGATTGAGATCCGCCTGAAGAGCAGATAGGCCACCCCCACCAGGAGGGTCACAGTTGTGATGTAGACTACCGGCTCACCTAGCTGGAAGAAACCGTCCAGGGACTTCACGGCGGTAACGAAATACGGCACCGGCTCGGTGAAGTATGCGGAGTGGCAGATAAGCACCACCAGCAGAGACCAGTGAAAAACCATGGCCGCGAGCCAGAGGATCTTGTGGTCCCGGTACAGGAGCCGCTTTCCCCTGATCTCGAGGGAGCTGTTTCTGAAGAGCGACCGGAAGAACAAAACCTCCAGAGCCAGCCGGCCCACCACGCCGATGGTGTCGTGCGGGCTCTCCAGGTTGCTGCTATTGATCCACGGCAACGATTTCTGCTGGCCGCACGTAGTGGGAATGTGATACGGAACCGGGGACCTGGCCCAATTCACCACCCTGTACACGAAGCCCACCACGAAGATCGCGAAGGCAACGTAGGGGATAATAACGCCGAATAGATAGCGCAGACCGGCGACCTCGCCACCCAGGAGGCCCACCACTGCGAGAGCCAGCACCAGCAAGAGGGGAAGAAGCGCCTTCATTTAGCACTGCTCCATGTCAGATGCGCCGAAGCCGAGCCCTTCCAGGCCCTGATCCACCTTGCCGTAGATCTTGTTCATCCGGTCCAGGAGACGCCCGGATCTCTCTCGCAACTCCCTGGCTCGAATATCGAAAATCCTTTCACGGCGCTGCATGTACAGATCGAAAGCCAGTAGGGCTACCCGGTCTATCCTGCCGTAGATTTCCAACAACTCCTCGTGACGCTGCTGATCCGCCACGGCCTTCCCCAGCGCCTCAGCGATCGCCCGCTTCAGGTAAAAGACGAATTCTACCGCCTGGGATGGCGTGAACTCCTGCACCGCGCGAATCTTGACGATCTCATCCAGCGACTTCGAAAGGATCTCCGCGTCCATGCCGCCCACAAGCTGCTGGAAGATGGTATCTGTTTCATCTGAGATGGTGCTGCCAACGGGGTTCAGGAATTGATCTGTTTCCTGCAGCAGGAACTCGGCGGCGCCCGGGGGATAGCTCTCAAGTATCAGCTCGAGCCACCTCTTAAGCACAGTGGCCCTGCTGTTCTTCAATAGGTCCGACAGCATCGCGGCCCTTCCAGGTTTTACCTACTCTTTGCCCTTCAGCTTTACGTAGGAGGTTCCGATGTACAGGTACTCGATCTTGTCTGCCTTCGCCAGCTCAGCGACCGCATTGTCCACGTCGTGCTTAGGCTCATTCAAAGCAGTGGCGATCTCCCGGTTCTTGGCCTTCTCCACTGTGGCAAGGTACGCCAGCACTTTGTCTTGTAGATCCTCGCTCATTTCTGGTCTCCCTTCTGGTTACTGGCCTGCTTCAATGGGTGGGGCAGCGGACTGCTGCCCCACCTGGCACAGTTTCTACCACTTGAAGGCCGCGGACGTCCTGAACGTGGTGGGAGCGAACCTGAAATCGTCGATGTGCTTGTCGGTAAATGGAATGCCGGTCAGCCGGAAGAACGTCTCCCAGCCCACTCGCTCGATCCACTCGCCCATGCGCTCACCCTGATGAGCATGGCTGGCGTACACCTCGACGATGTTCTTGACAGCCGCGACCGTCTCCGGCCACCGCGGAGGATGGTTCGGCAGGTACGGGATCGCGAGCCGGGAGAACATGGGGGCGCTCCTGGCGTTGGACACCTTCCCGCCGACGAAGATGGCCACACCGTCGTTGTCGGCGTCGGCAATTGGCATGGACGGGCACACTGTGAAGCAGTTGCCGCAGTACATGCACTTATCTTCGTTGACCGTGACCGACTTGTTCTTGGGATCCGGCCGAATGGCACTGGTAGGGCAGGCCGCGATGATGTTCGGGACCTCGCACGTCTTGGCCAGCCTCTCGTGGTCGACCTTGGGGGGCTTGCGGTGGATGCCCACAATGGCGAGGTCCGAGCAGTGGACCGCGCCGCACATGTTCAGGCAACATGCCACGGCGATGCGGAACTTGCCCGGCAGCGTCTCACTCTCGAAATAGGGCTGCATCTCGTCCATCACTGCCTTCACCAGCGCCGAGGCATCGGTGGCAGCGCTGTGGCAGTGTATCCAGCCCTGGGTGTGGACGATGTTGCTGATGGAATTGTTGGTCCCGCCCACGGGGAAGCCCAGCCCTTTCACCTCGTCGACCAAGGGCTGAACCTTCGACTCGTCGCTCAACAGGAACTCCACGTTGTGCCGGCTCGTGAAGCGCAGATGTCCATCGCAGTACTTGTCGGCGATGTCACAGAACTCGCGAATCGTATTGATACTCAGCAGCCTGGGGGAGCCAATCCGCACCGTGTAAACTGCGTCGCCGCCCTCCGCCACATGCTTCAGTATGCCCGGCCGCAGCGTCTCGTG
>JAJYKO010000897.1 GCA_021788565.1 Chloroflexota bacterium | reverse complement strand
AGGACCCTGCCCCGCAGGGTGATCTCTCCAGTCATGGCTACGTCCTTGCGCACCTGGTGACTGGTTAGGGCCGAGATCATGGCGGTGGCAATGGTGATGCCGGCAGACGGGCCGTCCTTGGGCACCGCTCCGGCCGGGACGTGGACGTGGATGTCGGTCCGCTCGTAGAACTTCTTCTCGACTCCGAGCTGCTTGCAGCGGGATCTGGAGTAGGTGAGAGCCGCCTGAGCGGACTCCTTCATCACGTCGCCGAGCTGGCCGGTGAGCACCAGACTGCCCTTGCCTTCCATGAGAGCTACCTCGACGGCCATCACGTCGCCGCCGCTAGGGGACCAGTAGACGGCTGTGGCGACTCCAACTTCGTCTCGCTCCTCAGCCTGGCCGTGGAAATAGCGTTGCACGCCGAGGTAGTGGGGCACGCTCTGAGCAGTTACGGCCGCGGGTACGCTCTTGCCCTCCGCGAGCTTCCGCGCGATTTTGCGGCAGATGCTGCCGATCTCGCGTTCCAGATTGCGGACGCCGGCCTCGTGGGTGTACTCGCGTACTATCCGCTCCAGGGCGCCGGTGGTGAAGCGTAGCTGGTCGGGGCGGAGCCCGTGCTCGGTGAGCTGCCTGATGGCCAGAAACTGCCTGGCGATCTGAAGCTTCTCGCCCTCGATGTAGCCGGGGAGCTCGATGACCTCCATGCGATCGCGAAGGGCGGGTGGGACAGGATCGAGTGAGTTGGCAGTAGTGATGAAGATGACGCGCGAAAGGTCGTACGTCACGTCCAGGTAGTGGTCGGAGAATGCACGATTCTGCTCTGGGTCGAGGGCCTCCAGCAGGGCCGCGGAGGGGTCGCCTCGGAAGTCGGCCCCCACCTTGTCTATCTCGTCCATCATGAAGAGGGGGTTGACCGTCCCCGCGGACCGCATGGTCTGTATGATGCGACCGGGCATCGCAGCGACGTAGGTGCGGCGGTGGCCGCGGATCTCTGCCTCGTCGTGAATGCCGCCAAGCGAGACGCGGACGAACTTCCGGCCGAGGGCGTGGGCGATGGAGCGGCCGAGGCTGGTCTTGCCGACGCCGGGCGGTCCCACGAAGCAGAGTATCGGGCTGCGCATGGAACCGGCCGCCATCTTCCGAACCGCGATGTACTCCAGCACCCGTTCCTTGACTCGCTCCAGGCCGTAGTGGTTCTCGTCGAGGACGCGGGCGGCGTGGGCAAGGTCCAACTGGTCCTCCGTGGCGGCCGTCCATGGCAGCGCGACGAGCCAGTCGATGTAGGTGCGGATAACGGCGGCCTCGGGGGACGCGGAGGGCGTGGCGAGCAACCTCTCGATCTCAGCCTCCGCCTTCTTGGCGACGTCCTCCGGCATGCCAAGGGATGCGATCTTCTCGCGGAGATCCACGGCGTCCCGAGTGAACAGGTCTCCCTCGCCAAGCTCCTGCTGGATGGCCTTGATCTGCTCTCGGAGGAAGTACTCACGCTGGGACTTATCCACCTCTCGCTGGACCTGGGAGTGGATCTTGTCCTCCAACTCCAGGACGCTGAGCTCCTTCGCCAGCAGGACGCTGACCTTCTGAATGCGCAGCATCGGATCGAGGATCTCCATTAACTCCTGCCGCTCGGCAAGCGAGGTCTCGATGGTGGAGGCGATGAGGTCGGCGAGCCATCCAGGCTCATCGACGTTCATGGCAGCAGCGTAAGCTTCCTCAGGGAGCGATGGACTGAGCTTAATGCACTTCTCGAAGAGGGCCATAGCGGCCTTCATCACGGTCTCTCTTGTATACCCGCCCACTTCGGCCGCGGCCTGGGTGTCCTCGAGTGGGGTGGCCTGAGCGATGAGGTATGGGTCGTCCAGGGGGACGCCGATGATCCTCATGCGCCGTTGTCCCTGGACCAGCACGCTCGTGGTTCCGTCGGGCATCCTGAGGACGCGGGCGATGACAGCCTCGGTGCCGACTTCGTAGAGGTCCTCGGCGTGGGGCAGCTGGAGGTCCTGGTTCCGCTGGGCGACGATCAGGATGGCGCGGTCGCCGGCCATGGCCTCTTCGACGGCGCGAAGCGAGCGGTCGCGGTCCACGAAGAGGGGGCTCATCATGTGAGGGAACAGGACGGTATCCCGGACCGGAACGACGGGCAGTTCGGTGATGACCTGGGGAATGGAGCGCTGTGTTCGCCTTCGAGGCATGGGTGTGAAACCTCACCACCGGCTGCTTTCTATCTGCGGGCTATTATGACACAGGCCGGGCGTCGAATAAAAGATGTTGGGCACTAGTGGCCCGACCTGTTCCTGGCCTCGGCCTCGAAGGGGTTGTCCCAGTAGGGGTTGCCCCCGCGGAGCCTGACGGTCAGCATGGCGACGAGGTACGCCGGAATGAATAGCGGCCCCCAGCGTTCAGCCTGGCGAACGTGCACCAGTTCGTGGAGCAGGACTTCCGGCGGAGCGTCGCGCGTGAGGAGGACGAGATGGCCGAGGGTGATGGCGCAGTAGCCACGGCGAGAGAGGAACCAGCGGGCGAAGCCGCGGCTGGCCGTGGAGACCAGGACGGAGCCGGTCGGGCGCGGAACGGAGAGAGACGCGGCGGACGCCGCCAGCCCCACGAGGGTAGTGGGGCTGGACCAGAGGTAGCGGACGGCACGGCCGGCGTAACGCCCAAGTCCCGCCGTCCGCGTGAAGTCTGATTGCATCGATCCGCCCCAGCAGAAATGGCCTTGCGGCCACCGTCTCTAGGGCACGGTCTGTGCCGCGGGTCGCGATTCCAGTTGCCGGCCGTCCTGAAGGATGTCGAGGAAGGCGGAGGCGGCCCTCGAGAGGCGGCGGTCCTTGTGGTAAACGTAGCGAATCTGGCGGGAAAGCCGCATCTCCGGACATCGCAGGGCCTTGAGCACACCGGCCTCGATCTCCAGCCGAATCGACTTGTTGGATACGATGGACAGGCCGAGACCGGCGGCCACCGCTTCCTTCACGGCGGCAGTGCTTCCGAGTTCCATTACAGGCTTGACCTTGAGGTCGACACGGGCGAACTCCTCGTCCAGGAGTGCCCGGGTCCCAGAGCCGGGCTCCCTCAAGATGAACTTCTCTCCGCGCAGGTCCGAGACGGAGACCTCGGCGCGAGCCGCAAAGTGGTGCTCGGGGCCAACGATGACGACCAGCTCCTCCTCGTCGAATGCCTCCGAACGGAGGGACTCCTCCATCACCGGCTGCTCGGTGATGCCGAGGTCTAGCTGCTGGTACTCGAGCAGTCGCTCCTCGACCTGGGTCTGAGTGTTGAAGATCTCAAGGGTCACCTCGACCCCCGGGTAACTCCGCTTGAAGCGACCAAGGAGGGG